>NZ_JZRG01000023.1:0-83386 GCF_000964075.1 Brevundimonas sp. KM4
CCACTTTTACGGGGGAAGATCAATATCGGTATCCGGAAGTGAGCGCCGGCTTCTGCTTCATTTGCAAGCCGCATGATGGCTGGAAACCAAGCTAAGAAGAACGCTGCCTGGCCCCATTTGCCCAAACTTCCATACCATTTCATGTGTGGAAACACGGCTACAAGACCAGACGCTTCTAGGGCTGCTCGTTCTAGCTGGACACGGCGCATATTGCCGTCGCCTGAAACTACTAAACGACCGCCACGAGCGGCGAACTCTTCAATCCAGTTGACGTCCGGCTGGCCTCGCTGTGCAAGCTCCTGAGGCGTCTCAAGTTGGAAATTCTGCGGAACCCTAATGGCTCTTAAAGCATCGACGATGCGGGGATTGATGCACTCGTCGAAGCGGATAAGGGTCAAGCAGCAATACGCTGTTCAAATGCAACGGCTTGGTTGACCGCTGCTTCGCTGACTCCGAACCAGTCGGCAGCCTCTGTTAATCCGTCCACTTCTGCGGATGTGGCCAAAGTCTCGGTAGGAATGGCCGCTGACTCTTCGACGATTACGGGTCGTCCAAAGGCCTTCGCCGGGTCAATTCGAACGAGCGGCATTTCCTCTGGGTAAGGCTCAAGCCATGCTGCACGCCCACTTTTGAAGACCACTCGTCCAGCTAAAGCTGGTCTGATCACTTCGGGGTGCAAGTATGCTTCGGTTAGAAGATCGACGATCTTTTCGCCCTTGAGTTCCAAGACTGAGGCACCGTCAGTTATCAGCTGGCGTTCACGAGCTAGAGGATGCGGGTCGCTCCAACGCTGTCGCATGGCCTTCATGGCCTGAGCGAGTTTTCGGCGGGAAATCCCTTCGACAAGGAGATAATTGATCGCCCTTGCTTCGATTAATCCATCGAAAGAAAGCGCCAGACGGCCAGCGACTGAAGGCAAATCGGTCTTAATCAGGGGTGGATTGCCCGATAGCCAGGAGGCCACCTTAGGGGCATCGACGTCGAGCAACACGGCAACTTGTGTTGTCGTGAAGGCGCCGCGTCGCCCAAGCTCAATCCAGTCAGATGGTGTGTGCACTGCTACCTCTGAGCGCATATGCGTTGCAATGTGGGTTGTTGGCAATTGGACTTTTGTGCTCACCTCCTCCCGAACAGCTTCTCCAGATCGTGCAGCTTCAGCTCCACATAGGTGGGGCGGCCGTGGTTGCATTGGCCGGAGTGGGGGGTGGCTTCCATCTGGCGGAGAAGGGCGTTCATCTCCGGCGCCGAGAGGACGCGGCCTGAGCGGACGCTGCCGTGGCAGGCCATGGTGCCGCAGATGGCGGCGAGCCGTTCCTTGAGCGACAGGGCCTGGCCGTGTTCGGACAGGTCGTCGGCGATGTCGCGGATCAGGCCCTGAACGTCCGTGTCGCCCAGCATGGCCGGGGTTTCGCGCACCAGGACGGCGCCGGCGCCGAAGGCCTCGACGATCAGGCCCATCTCGGCCAGTTCCTCGGCGCGCCCGGCGACGCGCTCGGCCTCGGCGGGGTCCAGATCGACCACCTCGGGCGTCAGCAGGGCCTGGCGGGTCACGGCCCCCTCGGCCATCTGGGCCTTCGTCCGCTCATAGACCAGCCGCTCGTGCGCGGCGTGCTGATCGACGATGACCAAACCATCGCGGGTCTGGGCGACGATATAGTTGGCGTGGAGCTGACCCCGCGCGGCGCCCAGGGGGTAGTCGAGGGGGTCCTGAGGCGGAGTGGCGAGTGGCGAGTGGCCAGTGGCGAGATCGCGGTTTTGGGCGGGCTGCGACGGCCATGAGGGACCGTCCCATGACGGCTCGACGCGGGCGCTGCGCTCGTTGAGGCCGGGCAGGACCTGGGCGGTCTGTGAAGCCGGCGCGTTCCAACCGGCCCATCCGGACCAGCCCTCGGCACTCGTCCCTCGCCACTCGCCACTGTGCGTCACGCCGGTGTGGGGCTGAAAACCCGACAGGGCGTCGGCGGCGACGGTTGTTGAGGCGCGGTGGCCGGCGGCGTGCAGCGCGTGGCGCAGGGCGCCGACGATCAGGCCGCGCACCAGGGCCGGATCGCGAAACCGGACCTCGGCCTTGGCGGGGTGGACGTTGACGTCGACATAGAGCGGATCGATGTCGAGGAAGAGGACGGCGGCCGGATGCCGGTCGCGCGCCAGGAAGTCGGCATAGGCGCCGCGCAGGGCCCCTTGCAGCAGCCGGTCCTTCACCGGGCGGCCGTTGACGAACAGATACTGATGCGCCGCATTGCCGCGCGAATAGGTCGGCAGGCCGGCATAACCCGACAGGCGCACGCCGTCCCGCTCTTGATCGATCAAGAGCGCGTTGGCCTCGAAGTCGCGACCCAAGAGGGCGGACAACCGCTTCAGACGGCCTTCGTCGCCCGGATGTTCGGCGGGCAGGCGCAGCGTGACCTTGCCGTCCAGCGACAGGGTGAAGGCGACGGCCTCGTGCGCCATGGCCTGGCGCTTGATCTCTTCGGAGATGGCCATGGCCTCGGACCGCTCGGACTTCATGAACTTGAGCCGGGCGGGGGTGGCGTAGAAGAGGTCGCGCACCTCGACCCGCGCGCCATGCGGGCCGGGGAAGGGGGCGGGGGCCAGGGGCCGGGTCTCGCCGCCCTCGACCGTGATGGCCCAGGCGTCGGTCTCGTCACGCGACCGGGTGGTGATCGACAGGCGGGCGACCGAGCCGATGGAGGGCAGGGCCTCGCCCCGGAAGCCCAGGGTGTGGATGCGCAGCAGGTCCACGTCGCCGGCGTCGTCCGGCTCCAGCTTTGACGTGGCGTGGCGTTCGATGGCCAGCGGCAGTTCGTCCTTCGGAATGCCCTTGCCGTCGTCGGCGATCAGGATGCGCGACAGGCCGCCGCCGTCGGCCTGGATCTCGATATTGCGGCCGCCGGCGTCCAGGGCGTTCTCGACCAGTTCCTTGATGGCGCTGGCCGGCCGCTCGACCACCTCGCCGGCGGCGATGCGGTTGACGGTTTCGGGGGAAAGACGGCGGATGGGCATGAGCAGGCGAAGATAGGGCGCGGGGGGGATTCGCGCCATGCGTCAGGCGTCCTTCTCCCCTCGGGGGAGAAGGTGGGGCCAGAGGCCTCGGATGAGGGGGGGCTTTCGGCCTCTGGATGGTGAGGGGGAGACGGCATCTGGCAGCCCCCTCATCCGTCTCGCTCCGCGAGCCACCTTCTCCCCCGAGGGGAAGGGATTACTCGGCGGTCTTGGCCTTCTTCGCCGGAGCCTTCTTGGCGGCTGGTTTCTTGGCGGCGGCCTTTTTCGGAGCCGCGGCCTTCTTGGCGGGCGCCTTCTTCTTGGGCGCGGCGCCGGCCTTGGCGGCGAGCAGGGGCAGGGCGTCTTCCAGGGTCAGGTCTTCCGGCGCCGTGCCCTTCGGCAGGGTGGCGTTGATCTTGCCGGACTTGACGTAGGGGCCGAAACGGCCGGCCATGACGTGGATCGGCTCGCCCGTTTCCGGGTGGGCGCCCAGGTCCTTGAGCGGCGCCGTCGCCGCGCCGCGACCGGGACGACCGGCGCGCTTTTCCGCCAACAGGGCCACGGCGCGGTTCAGGCCGACCTCGAACACCTCGTCGATGTCCGAGACATTGGCGTAGGTCCCGGCGTGCAGGACGAAGGGACCGTAACGGCCCAGGCCCGCCGTGATCATCTTGCCGTCCTCGGGGTGGACCCCTACCTCGCGCGGCAGGGCCAGAAGACGCAGGGCCTGTTCCAGCGTCAGGGACGCCGGCGACCAGCCCTTGGGCAGGGACGAGCGTTTGGGCTTGTCGCCCTCGGGCGGCGTGATTTCGACGTAGGGGCCGAAGCGGCCGATCTTCAGCTGGACCGGTTGGCCCGTTTCCGGGTCGATGCCCAGTTCGCGGTCGCCGCTTTCGGCCGAGCCGTCCTCAGCCGACGGGCTGGCGACGGGACGGGTGTATTTGCACTCGGGATAGCGATCGCAGCCGATGAAGGCGCCGAAGCGACTGGTCTTCAGGCTGAGTTGGCCCTGGTGGCACAGGGGGCATTCGCGCGGGTCGGTCCCGTCGCCCTTGTCCGGGAAGATGTGGGCGCCGAGGCTTTCGTTTAGGGCGTCGAGAATGGCCGTGGTGCGCAGTTCGCCGGCGGCTTGGGTCGCGGCGTGGAAGTCCTGCCAGAAGTTGCGCAGCAGCACCTTCCAGTCCAGCTGACCGGCCGAGACCTCGTCGAGCTGGGTCTCCAGCGCGGCGGTGAAGTCGTATTCGACCCACTTCCTGAAGAATTGCTCCAGGAAGGCCGTGACCAGCCGTCCCTTGTCCTCGGGATAGAAGCGGTTCTTGTCGACGCGGACATATTCGCGGTCGCGCAGGGTCGACAGGGTCGAGGCGTAGGTCGACGGGCGGCCGATGCCCAGCTCTTCCAGCTTCTTGACCAGGGTGGCTTCCGAATAGCGCGGAGGCGGTTCGGTGAAATGCTGGTCGGTGCGGATGGCGTCGACCTTGGCCTTGGCGCCTTCTTTCAGCGCGGGCAGGCGTGTGGCATCATCGCCCTCGTCTTCGCTCTCCGCGCCCTTCTGCTTTTCGTCGCGGCCTTCCTCATAGACGGCGAGGAAGCCGTCGAAGGTCACGACCTGGCCGGTGGCGCGCAGACCCGTCTGGCCGTCGGCGGTCTCGATGTCGACGGTGGTGCGGTCCATCCGGGCCGCCTCCATCTGCGAGGCGACCATCCGTTTCCAGATCAGTTCATACAGGCGCTGAAGATCGGATTCGAGGCGCAGGCTGTCGGGATGGCGCGCGATGTTGGTCGGCCGGATCGCTTCGTGCGCTTCCTGAGCATTCTTGGCCTTCGTCTTGTAATAGCGCGGTTCTTGCGGGACGAAGGCCGGACCGAACGCCTGATTGATGACCTCGCGCGCCTGGGCGATGCCCTCGGGCGTGGTCTGGACGCCGTCGGTCCGCATATAGGTGATCAGGCCGCCGGTCTCGTCGACGCCTTCATACAGTTTCTGCGCCGCCTGCATGGTGCGCTGGGCCGAGAAGCCGAGCTTGCGCGCCGCCTCCTGCTGCAGGGTAGAGGTGGTGAAGGGCGGGGCCGGATTGCGTCGGACGGGCTTCTTCTCCACCGCATTGATGGTGAAGTCGCCGGCCGCGATGGCCGCGCGGGCGGCGGAAGCCGTCGCCTCGTCCTTGATGTCCAGACGCTGGATGCGCTTGCCGGCGTGCTTGACCAGGCGGGCGGTGAAGGGCGGGCTGTCGGCGTTCAGGTCGGCCTCGATGGACCAGTATTCCTGAGCCTGGAACTTCTCGATCTCCATCTCGCGATCGACGACGATGCGCAGCGCCACGGATTGGACGCGGCCGGCCGAGCGGGCGCCCGGCAGCTTGCGCCACAGGACTGGCGAGAGGGTGAAGCCGACGAGGTAGTCCAGCGCGCGGCGGGCCAGATAGGCCTCGACCAGTTCCATGTCGATTTGACGTGGATTGGCCATGGCGTCGAGCACGGCGGACTTGGTGATGGCGTTGAAGGTGACGCGCTGGACCTCTGTGTCCTTCAGCGCCTTTTTCTTGTTCAGCACCTCCAGCACGTGCCAGCTTATGGCTTCCCCTTCGCGGTCGGGGTCGGTCGCCAGGATGACGCGGTCGGCGCGCTTGGCGGCCTCGGCGATTTCGGACAGGCGTTTGGCGCCCTTGGCGTCGGCCTCCCAATGCATGGAGAAGTCGTCGTCGGGCAGGACCGAGCCATCCTTGGACGGCAGATCGCGGACGTGGCCGTACGAGGCCAGGACCTCATAGTCCGAGCCCAGATACTTATTGATGGTCTTGGCCTTTGCGGGGCTCTCGACGATGACGAGGTTCATAACGGTCCGGTCTCGGGAAGGGGCGCGAACGTGGTTGGAACGGAGCCGTGAGTCAATCGCACCTGTTGTCTTACATCTCTAGATAGTGCCTTTGATGCTAACTAGTTGTGCTACTCTCTCGCTGAGATTGATCCGTCTTTCAGAGGAGGTGCGACATTGGGTAAGACGCAACCTAACCAAGCCGTTCACGGCGAGGCCGACACGAAGCCTTTTGCTGTAAGAAAATACATCGGCGCCATGGCGCTGGAAATGGCGCGGCTGGCGCGGGACGAGGGCGACGTGCGGCTGGCCGGCTTGCTGGAACAGGCGGCGGCCGTGGCGGGTCATCCGCAGGCCTAAAGAGAAGCCAGGCCGCCGGGCAGCAGGTCGGCGCGGCCGGTCAGGCTGAGCTCCAGCAGGGCGGCGGCGACCTGGGACACCGGAGCGTTGAGGGCGCGGGCGATCTCGTCGCGCGGCGTGGGGGTCGGCGACAGCAGAGTGGCGACGCGGTCGAGGAAGGCGTCGTCGATGTCGCCGTCGAATCGCATCGGATCGGCAGGCGGCTCGCGCAGGATGCGCAGGGTGTTGAAGGCGCGGTCGATGTCCTCGATCCCCTCGCACAGGATGGCGCCCTGACGCAGCAGTTCGTTCGGACCGCGCGCGCGGGGATCCAGCGGCGATCCGGGCACGGCGAAGACATCGCGACCCTGTTCGGCGGCGAGACGGGCGGTGATCAGGGAGCCGGACCGGACCTCCGCCTCGACCACCACGACCCCGCGCGACAGGCCCGAGATGATGCGGTTGCGGCGCGGGAAGTCGCGTGCCTGGGCGCGAGCGCCGACCGGGCTTTCGGAGACGACGCAGCCTTGTTCCGTCAGGCGGGCGTAGAGGTCGGCGTGTTCAGACGGATAGATGTCGTTCACCCCGCCCCCCAGGACCGCGACGGTCCCGGTCGCCAAGGCGCCTTCGTGGGCGGCGGCGTCGATGCCGCGCGCCATGCCCGAGACGACGACATGACCGGCCTGACCGAGTTGCTGCGCCAGACCGCGTGCGATCCGCTGGCCGCCCGCCGAGGCGATGCGGGCGCCGACGATGGCGACCGAGGGCTGATTCAGCAGATCGACGCGACCGCGCGTCCACAGGATCGGGGGCGGCGGGTCGACTGCGGCCAGCATTTCGGGATAATCGGGATCGCCCAGCACCAGCAGGCGCGCGCCGATGGCGTCGCCGGCGGCGATCTCGCGTTCGACCGTCTCGACGGGGGGCGGAATGGAGGCGGCGCCGAACTTGCGCACCAGAGCGGGCAGGGCGTCCAGCGCACCGAGGGCCGAGCCGTAGCGGCCGATCAGTTGGGTGAAGGCGACGGGGCCGATGCGGTCGGTGCGGGCGAGCCGCAGCCGGGCGAAGCGTTCGGCCGGGTCCAGGCTCACGCCTTCTTGGCCCCGATGCGCGGTTCCTCGCCCTTCAACAGTCGGGCGATGTTCTGGTGATGTCGAACCCAGATCAGGACGGCGGCGAAGACGGTCAGGGCGAGGATGGGCAGGCTGACCGGCAGGCCGACGACGGCGAGCGGCAGAAGCGCCAGCAGCGGCGCGGTCGCCGATGAGATGAGCGCCGCCAGCGACGAATAGCGGAACAGGAAGGCGCAGAGCAGCCAGACCGCCCCCGCCATCAGGCCCAGCGGCCAGGCGGCGGCCAGCAACAGGCCGTAGAAGGTGGCGACGCCCTTGCCGCCCTTGAAGCCCAGCCAAACAGGAAAGAGGTGGCCCAGGAAGGCCGCGCCGCCGGCGATGGCGCCGGCCAGTTCGCTGCCGAACAGATGACGGGCGATCAGCAGGGTGACCGCGCCCTTGCCGGCGTCCAGCAGCAGGGTGGCCAGGGCCAGATCCTTGCGGCCGGTGCGCAGGACGTTTGTCGCGCCGATGTTGCCCGAGCCGATGTTGCGCACGTCGCCGGCGCCGGCTGCACGCGTGATCACCACGCCGAACGGAATCGAGCCGAGCAGATAGCCGCCCAGCGCCACCAGCGCCAAGGTCCCGATCGCGGGGCCCACCAGATCCTGCACGTTGATTCGCTCCCCGCGTGTCGTTGCGGCAAAATGCGTCGCGGGGCGGTCGGGAGCAAGGGCGATCCGACCTCTTGACCCGATGATCGGCGCAGCGTTTGGTCCGCGCGTCTTTCCGGAGCCGATCCATGACCCGTATTTCCGCCGCCGCCGCGACCCTGCTGCTGCTTTCGACGACAGGTTGCGTGGGTGCGCCGCCGATGGCGTCTGCGCCGTCGTCGGGGCCGGCGATGGCGGCCTATTTCGACTGCGTGCGGGACGGCGGCGTGGCGATCTCGGCGCACCGGGCGGTTTCGGCTCTGGACCAGCCCGAGAACTCCATCGCCGCCATCGAGGCGACGGGCCGGGCGATCCCCAATGCGATCCTGGAGCTGGACGCGGTCCTGACCAAGGACCGGCAGCTGGTTCTGATGCACGACGACACCATGGACCGGACGACCACGGGACGCGGGCGGGTCGCGGACCTGACGCTGGCCCAGGTGAAACAGGCGCGGCTGAAGGCGTCGAACGGCGCCCTGACGCGCGCTGCGCCGCCGACGCTGGGCGAGGCGCTGGACGCCGCCGGACGCGTGGGCGCGATCGCCAGCATCGACCTGAAACCCGCGGACGGCGAAACCACGGTCGATCTGGCGCGAGCGGTGATCGATCAAGTGCGCCGGTCGCGGGCCGGCAACCGGGTGATCCTGATCACCTACAATGACGCCGACGCGCGGGCGGTGGCGGCCATGGCGCCGGAGATGATGATCTCGGCCGGGCTGAGCGGTGTGGATAAGCTGAGCGGGCTGAACCCGGCGCAGATCCTGGCCTGGACCGGCACGCGCGAGGAGCGTCCGGCGCTGTGGCGCGCCCTGCGCGAGGCCGGCGTCGAGGTTCAGTTCGGCACCTTGGGCGCCGAGGGCGTGCGCCGCGACGATCGCTACGCCGCCGACGGGGACGTTTCGGAATATCGCGATCTGGTGCGCCAGGGCGTCACGGTGATCGCCACCGACACGCCGCTGGCCGTCAAGTCGGTGCTGGGCGCCGAGGTGGCCAAGGCCGCGACGTGCGCGCGGCCGCGCTGATCTGAGCCTTAGAAGACCTTTCGACCGCCCACCCAGGTTCCGATCAGCTTGCCCTGAAGCCGGCGGCCATCGAAGGGCGAGTTCTTGGACTTGGAGTGAAGGGCGTCGGCGTCGATGATGACGGGGGCGCCGGCGTCGAACAGGATGAAGTCAGCAGGGGCGCCCTCGGCCAGGACGCCCGCGTCGAGGCCGAGCAGGGCGGCGGGGCCCTGGGTCAGCGGACGCAGGACGTCGAGCAGGTCCAAACCGTCTTCGTGATGCAGGGTCAGGGCGGCGGGCAGCAGGGTCTCCAGGCCGATCGCGCCCGGCGCTGCCTCGGCGAAGGGGCGGCGCTTGTCCTCGGCCGGAGCCGGGGCGTGGGCGGAGGTGATGACGTCGATCAGGCCCTCCCGCACAGCCTCGATCAGGGCCTGGCGGTCGGCTTCGGAGCGCAGCGGCGGGTCCAGCCGGTAGAAGGTGCGATAGTCGCCGATGTCCACCTCATTGAAGCACAGGTGGTTGATCGAGACGCTGACGGCGACCTCCAGCCCCTTGGCGCGGGCGCGGGCCAGGGTGTCCAAGGCGCCCTCGGTGGAAATCTGATCCACCAGGAACCGCGCGCCGGTCTGTTCGACCAGGGCCAGGTCGCGCTCCAGCCCGATCCGCTCGGCGATGGCGGGGCTGCCAGACAGACCGAGGCGCGTGGCCAGTTCGCCGGAGGCGGCGACCGCGCCTTCCGTCAGCCAGGGGTCGGCCGGGCGGCAGGCGATCAGGGCGTTGAAGGCGGCCGCGTAGCTCATCACCCGTTGCAGGGTGCGGCTGTTGACGATGACCTTGTCGCCGTCGGTGAAATACAGGGCGCCCGCCTCGTCCATCAGGCCGATCTCGGCCATGCGCTGACCGTCCAGGGCCTTGGTCGCGGCGCCGGCGGCGCGGACGTTGACCAGGTTCAGCGCTGCGCCGCGTCGCTGGATAAAGTCGATCATGGCGGGGTCGTCGACGGCGGGATCGGTGTCGGGCTGGACCACGATGGTCGTCACGCCCCCGGCGGCGGCGGCCAGGCTGGCGGACTTCAACGTTTCCTTGGGCTCGGCGCCGGGTTCGCCGGTCTTGACCCGGATGTCGATCAGGCCGGGCGCGAGGCACAGACCGTCGGCGTCGATGATTTGATCCGCCGCCACGTCCGGCGTCGGGCCGTGGATCACGCGGCTGATACGACCGTCCTGGATCAGCAAGCCGCCGGGGCCGTCATAGTCGGAAGCGGGGTTCAGCAGGCGGGCGTTGAGAATGGCGACGGTGGTCATCGGGCGTCTCCCCAACGGGCGGAGAGGGAGGCCAGCACCGCCATGCGGGCGGCGACGCCCATCTCGACCTGATCCTGGATCAGGGAGACGTCCAGGTCGTCGGCCACGTCGGAATCGATCTCGACGCCGCGGTTCATGGGCCCGGGGTGCATGACCCGGGCGCCGGGATTGGCCCAGGCCAGCTTCTCGCGACCCAGGCCCCAGAAGCGGAAATATTCGCGGGTCGAGGGGACCAGGGCGCCGGCCATCCGCTCCAGCTGAAGCCGCAGCATCATGACGACGTCGCAGCCCTTCAGACCTTCGCGCATGTCATGGAAGACCTCGCAGCCCCAGCGGTCCGCGTCGCCGGGCACCAGGGTCGGCGGGCCGATCAGGCGGACGCGCGCCCCCATCATCTGCAACAAGGCGACATTGGAGCGGGCCACGCGGCTGTGGGTGATGTCGCCGCAGATGGCGACGGTCAGGCTGGTCACATCGCCGAAGGCGCGGCGCATGGACAGCAAATCCAGCAGGGCCTGGGTCGGATGTTCGTGGCGGCCGTCGCCGGCGTTGACTACGGCGCAACCGACCTTCTGGCTCAGCAGTTCGGCCGCGCCCGAGGCCGAGTGGCGGATGACCAGGATGTCGGGCTTCATGGCGTTCAGGGTGACCGCCGTGTCGATCAGGGTCTCGCCCTTCTTCACCGAGGAGGCGGCGACCGGCATGGTCACGACGTCGGCGCCCAACCGCTTGGCGGCGATCTCGAAGGAGGAGCTGGTGCGGGTCGAGTTCTCGAAGAACAGGTTCACGACCGTGCGGCCGTGCAGCAGATCCAGGGCCTTGGACGACTGGCGATTGAAATCGACGAAGGCGTCGCCGAGATCCAGCAACTGCGGCGTCACATACGGATCGAGGTCCGATGCGGCCAGGAAGTGCGGTTTGGGGAACGGAACCAGCCGGTCGCGGATGGTCTGATCGGTGACTTGTGCGGACTGGGTCATCGAGACGCGGCTATAGGCGGGAGTCGCTCCCATTGCCAGCGTGCGGCGCCAGTCAGGTGAAGTGAAACAGGGCCAGCAGGATGGGGATGACCACGGCGCTGCCTACGGTGGTCAGGGCGATGACGCCGGCGATCAGGGGCGCGTCGCCGCCCATCTGACGCGCCAGGATGTTGGAGGCGGCCGAGCCGGGCGCGGCGCCGCAGATCAGGGCGATGCCCTGCGCGAGGCTGTCGCCGCCCAAAGCCCAGGCGATGAACCACATCAGCGGCGGCATGACCCCGAGTTTGACCAGGCTGACAGCGGCGATGGTGGTGCGGCGGCGTTTGACTTCGGCGAAGGACAGACCCGCCCCGGCGACGATCAGGCCCAAGGGCAGGGCGGCGGCGCCCAGCAGGTCCATCGCATCCGACAGGCCAGGGATCAACGGCACGCGCAACAGATTAAGCGCCAGGCCGATCAGGCAGGCCAGGAGGATCGGATTGGCCAGCATCGACTTGATCAGGCCGATCACCGACGGCTCGCGGCGCAGCGACCCCCATTTCGCCAGCACGGCGACGCAGGCGATGTTGGTGACGGGAATGATGAAGGCGATGGCGACGGCGGCCACCGCCGTGCCTTCCGAGCCATAGACCGACTGGATCACCGGCACGAAGACGAAGCTGTTCCAGCGGATCACGCCCTGAAAGACGCTGGTGTAGGCCGGACCGTCCAGGGTGATCAGGGGCTTGGACGCCAGGGTCGCGGCCGCCACGATCAGCGTCGCGCCCACCGCCGCCGCGCCCGCCACGGTCGCGCCGCCGCCGGCGAGGTCGGCGTGCCAGATCGCGGGGATCAGGAAGCTGGGATAGAAGATGTTGATCGACAGCTTCTCGATCGGCCGCCAAGCCTCGTCTGGCAGGAAGCCGGACTTTCTGAGGCCGTAGCCCAGGGCGATCATCAGAAAGACCGGCAGGACGCCGGCGATCAGGGCCGTCAAACCCAGGTCGCCTGGTCCCGAACCCGATCCAGCGCGCCTTGCAGAATCCAGGCGGCGGCGGTGCGGTCCACGACCTGGGCGCGGCGTTTGCGGTTCAGGTCCAGATCCTCGATCAGGAAACGCTCAACGGCGCTGGTGGACAGGCGCTCGTCCCAAAAGGCGATGTTGACGGGCCGCAGCCGCTCCAGATTGCGGGCGAAGGCGCGGCACGACTGGGCGCGCGGACCTTCCGTGCCGTCCATGTTGGCGGGCAGGCCGATGACCAGGGCCGAAACCTTGCGATGCGCCATCAGTTTGAACAGGTGTTCGGCTTCGAGCGTGAACTTGGACTTGCGGATCAACTCCAGCGGCGAGGCGATCAGGCGGGTGGAATCCGACACGGCGACGCCGATGGTCTTCTCGCCCAGATCCAGCCCCATCCACGGCGTGTCGGGCGGGCAGGCGGCGGGCAGGTCGAGGAGGTCGAGGACGGGCACGGCCTGCGGTTAGGACTGGCGCGCACCGAAGTCAAAGGCGATGGTGACGATGATGGACAGGAAGGATGATGACATGCGCATAGCGACAGCAGCGATGACGGCTCTCGGGCTTGTGCTGAGCGGTTGCGGACAGTCCGACGCGCCGGCCAAGACCAAGACCGCACAGGATACTCAGATCGCGGCAGCCGCGCCGACGCCGAGCCCGATCACGCGCGCGGCCCCGTCACCGACCACCAAGCCGGTCGGGCCTGCCGAACGGCGCGCGGCTGCTGCACGCGAAGAGATCGGCACGGCGGCCGACGTGTCGCAGTTGCAGGCCCTGCCGGATCAGAGCGCCAAGGTCTTCAGCCTGTCGGGCGGCGATCCGGCGGTGAACGGTCTGGTGACCTATTTCGCCCTGTTCGGCGGTTCAGCCGAGGGCTGGCGCGCCTATCCTTTGGGCGACTACGCCGAATGGAAGGTCGTCGAGGCGAAGGCCGGGCGCGTGGTCCTGGCGGTGCGTCAGGACACGGCGGGGCCAAACGGCGACATCCTGAAGGTGGAGCGCACGGTTCAGATCGACTTCCCCTCAAACGGCGAGACGCCGCCGGACGCGGTGTCCGTCAGCACGTCGCAGTGAGATCACGCCTGACGACGGGCGGCTGATCCTTGTGAATCCCAAAGCGTGCGGCTAATCCGACCGCTTCGTTTTCATTTTGTGTGTTGGAGGGCCGCATGGCCATCGACGCTGCGACGGTGCGCAAGGTTGCGCATCTCGCCCGCATCAAGACCCCCGAGGACCGGCTGGAGCCGCTGGCGCAGGAGCTGAACGGCATCCTGGCCTGGATCGAGCAGTTGGATCAGGTGGATGTCGAAGGCGTGGAGCCGATGACCTCGAACGTCGCCCAGCCGCTGCGCCTGCGCGACGACGTCGTCACCGACGGCGCCAAGGTCGATGCGGTCCTGTCGAATGCGCCCAAGTCGGCGGACGGCTTCTTCGTCGTGCCCAAGGTGGTCGAATAGTCATGAGCGACCTGACCAAATTGACCCTGAAGGGCGCCGTCGACGGGCTGAAGGCCAAGGACTTCACATCGGCGGAAATCACCCAGGCCTTCCTGACTACGATCGAAGCCGCCAATCCGACCCTGAACGCCTATGTCGAGGTGACGGCGGACAAGGCCATGGACATGGCGCGCGCGTCCGACGCCCGCATCGCCTCCGGCCAGGGCGGGGCGCTGGAAGGCGCGCCGCTGGGGATCAAGGACCTGTTCTGCACCGAGGGCGTGCAGACGACGGCCGGCTCCAACATGCTGCGCGGCTTCACGCCCCCCTATGAATCGACCGTCACCGCCAATCTGTGGCGCGACGGGGCGGTCATGCTGGGCAAGCTGAACATGGACGAGTTCGCCATGGGCTCGTCCAACGAGACCTCGGCCTTCGGTCCGGTCAAGAACCCGTGGAAATCGACCGGCTCGAACGCCGAGCTGACACCGGGCGGTTCGTCGGGCGGTTCGGCCTCGGCCGTGGCGGCCGACCTGTGCCTGGCCGCCACCGCATCGGACACCGGCGGTTCGATCCGCCAGCCCGCCGCCTTCACCGGCACGGTCGGGATCAAGCCCACCTATGGCCGCGCCAGCCGCTTCGGCATGGTGGCCTTCGCCTCGTCGCTGGACCAGGCCGGGCCGATCACCAAGACGGTCGAGGACGCGGCCCTGCTGCTCCAATCCATGTGCTCGTTCGACGCCAAGGATTCGACCAGCCTGGACATCGCCACGCCCGACTGGACCCAGTCGGTCGGCCAATCGGTCAAGGGCCTGCGCATCGGCGTGCCGCGCGAATATGTCGTGGACGGGATGCCGGCCGAGATCCAGGCCCTGTGGGATCAGGGCGTGGCCTGGCTGAAGGACGCCGGCTGCGAGATCGTCGAGATCAGCCTGCCGCACACCAAATACGCCCTGCCGACCTACTATATCGTGGCCCCTGCCGAAGCGTCTTCGAACCTGGCCCGCTACGACGGCATGCGGTTCGGGCATCGGGCGGAGGACTTCAAGTCGCTGGACGATCTGTATGCGACCTCGCGCGCCGAAGGCTTCGGCAAGGAGGTCCAGCGTCGCCTGACCATCGGCGCCTATGTGCTGTCGGCCGGCTTCTATGACGCCTACTACGTCAAGGCGCTGAAGGTGCGGCGTCGCATCGCCGAGGACTTCGACAACGTCTGGGGCCAGGTGGACGCCATCCTGACGCCGTCGACGCCGTCGGCCGCCTTCGCGCTGGGCGACAAGCAGATCGACCCGCTGACCATGTATCTGAACGACGTCTTCACGGTGACGACCAATCTGGCCGGCCTGCCGGGCATTTCGGTGCCGGCGGGCGTGGACGCCGGCGGCCTGCCGCTGGGGCTTCAGGTCATCGGCAAGGCGCTGGACGAGGCGACGGTCTTCCAGGTCGGCGCGGCGCTGGAACGGGCGGCGGGCTTCACGGCCAAGCCGGGCAAGTGGTGGTGAGCATGAGCGACAATACCAAGACCATCAAAGGCCGCACCGGCGATTGGGAAATCGTCATGGGCCTGGAAATCCACGCCCAAGTGGCGTCGAAGGCCAAGCTGTTCTCCGGCGCCGCCGTCGGCTTCGGCGCGGGGCCGAACGAGCAGGTGTCGCTGGTCGATGCGGGCTTTCCCGGCATGCTGCCGACGCTGAACAAACACTGCGTCGAGCAGGCGGTGAAGACGGGCCTGGGCCTGCGCGCGCAGATCAACCGCCGCAGCCAGTTCGACCGCAAGAACTACTTCTATCCCGACCTGCCGACCGGCTATCAGATCAGTCAGCTCTATTACCCCATCGTGGGGGAAGGCGTGGTCGAGGTGGAGGCCGAGGACGGCAGCTTCTTCAACGTCGGCATCGAGCGGCTGCACCTGGAGCAGGATGCGGGCAAGCTGATCCACGACCTGTCGCCGACCGAAAGCTACGTCGATCTGAACCGGGCCGGCACGGCGCTGATGGAGATCGTGTCGCGGCCCGACCTGCGCACGCCGGATGAGGCGGTGGCCTATGTGAAAAAGATTCGGACCATCCTGATCTATCTGGGCACCTGCGACGGCGACATGGAGAAGGGCAACCTGCGGGCCGACGTGAACGTGTCGGTCTGCCGGGCCGGCAACTACGACAAGTTCAAGGAGACGGGCGACTTCAGCTATCTGGGGACGCGCTGCGAGATCAAGAACGTCAACAGCTTCCGCTTCATTTCTCAGGCGATCCAGTATGAGGCGCGCCGCCAGATTGAAATTCTGGAGGACGGCGGTTCGATCACCCAGGAGACGCGCCTGTACGACCCGACGGCCGGCGAAACGCGCTCGATGCGGTCCAAGGAGGAGGCGCAAGACTATCGCTACTTCCCCGATCCCGATCTGCTGCCGCTGGATCTGGAAGAGGCGTGGATCGCCGAGATCAAGGCGTCGCTGCCCGAGCTGCCGGACGACAAGCGCAAGCGTCTGATGGCGGACTATGGCCTGTCGCAATACGACGCCATCGTGCTGATCTCTGAACAGGCCAAGGCCGACTATTTCGAAGCCGCCGCCAAGGGTCGGGACGCCAAGCTGGTGTCGAACTGGGTCACCAACGAGGTTTCGGCGCGCCTGGCGGCCGAGGGCAAGGACTTCAGCGAGAATCCGCTGCCGGCGGCGCACGTCGCGCAGCTGGTCGAGTTGATCGAGACGAACGTCATCTCTTCCAAAATCGCCAAGGAGGTCTTCGATCACGTCTGGAACGGCGAAGGCTCGCCGGCCGAGGTGGTCGAGAAACACGGGCTGAAACAGGTCACGGACACCGGCGCCATCGAAAAGGCCGTGGACGAGATCATCGCCGCCAATCCGGACAAGGCGGCGGCGGTGGCTGAAAAGCCCCAGGCCATCGGCTGGTTCGTCGGTCAGGTCATGAAGGCCACGGGCGGCAAGGCCAACCCGGCGGCGGTCAACGACATCCTGAAGACCAAGCTGGGGCTCTGATGCTTGGGGGCTGCGGCCCACAAACCCCGGCTTGTCGCTAACGCTCGCGACGCGGTCGCTCGCTGGTTGAGCGACAAACTGCACGATAAAGGCCCGGAGATTGCTCTCCGGGCCTTTGTTCTCACCAGCGCCAGGCGTCGCGGATGACGTCGATAATATAGCCGTCGTATTCGTCGATCAGATACAGGGTGTTGTCGACGGAGACCCAGCGCGTGCCCTCGGGCGGATAGCCCAGGCCGTAGGTGCGCCAGTCGTTTATTTGGTAGCGCCAGAAGACGTCCGGCAGATACTGGCCGACCGACCACGACCGACCCCAGTAGGACCGCGGCACGCTGTAATAGCCCCAGCCGGGCGCGAAGTAGAAGCCGACGCGCACGCCGTTGTAACCCCTGAAGCGCCGATCGTTGCGCCACCAGTCCGAGCGGTGGCCGCGATAGAAGTCGCGCCGCCATTGATCGCCGTTGAAACGCTGGCGGAACTCGCGGTGCTGACGGTCGCGGTCACGACCGTTGTTCCAGCCCGAGCCCGGACGGTCGGGACGGTTCCAGCTGTTTCCGGGACGGTCGGGGCGTTGACCGCCTGCATTTGGGCGGTCGGGCCGATCGGGTCGGTTCCAGCCGCCTTCGGGTCGGTCTGGACGTTGGCCGCCGGTGTTCGGGCGATCGGGTCGGTTCCAGCCGCCTTCGGGCCGGTCTGGGCGTTGGCCGCCGGTGTTCGGACGATCGGGACGGTTCCAGCCGCCTTCTGGCCGGTCGGGACGCTGGCCGGCGGCGTTGGGGCGATCGGGCCGGTTCCAGCCGCCTTCGGGCCGGTCCGGACGTTGGCCGCCAATGTTCGGACGATCGGGCCGGTTCCAACCGCCTTCGGGACGATCCGGACGCTGGCCGCCCGCATTCGGACGTTCGCCACCCGACGGGCGCTCGGGACGGGGCGTATCGTTTGCGGGGCGGCTGGGACGTTCGGGGCGAGGCTCAGGCGGTCCGTCCTCACGACCCATCTGCGGACGCTCGGGCCGGTTCATGCCGCGGGCGCGACCTTCGCGCTGCGGGCGTTCCTGCTGAGCCTGGTCCTGTTCCTGGGCGAGGGCCTGCATCGGGACTGCAAGCGGGCCTGCGACGGCGGCGATGGCGGTGAAAGCCATCAGGAGGCGTTTCATGGTCTTTGGTTCCTGCACGCCGGGTCTCCGGCGGCTTGAGACGATCATCGATCCGTGGCGATGAACCCAGGCTGAACACTGTTCGCAATCAAGGGGCTGTCCGAAAAAGCAGAACCCCGCAGGCAAGACCTGCGGGGTTCGATCGTCCGGTTATGACGAGGCTTAATAGACGCCCGACAGGACGCTGGCGATCAGGCCGCTGGCCACGGCGATCAACAGGATGTCGTTGCCGGCGTGGACGTAGCGATAACCGCGCGGCGCTTCGCGAAGACCGTAAACATAGGGGTCTCGGACATAGTAGTTGCGATACTGGTAGGGCAGATAACCGCCGGTGCGCCAGCGATAGTTGCTGTAGCGCGGCTCGACCCGATAGTAGCCATAGCTTGGCGCGTACCAGTAGCCTGCGCGCGGACCGTTGTAGCCACGGAAGTCCGAGCGGCCGCGCCACCAGTTGCTGTTGTTGCGGTCCCAGCGGTCGTTGCGCCAATCGCGACGGTCGTCCCGGCGTTCGTCGCGATAGTCACGACGGTCGTCGCGGCGGTCCCGGCGATAGTCCTGACGGCTGTCGTAGCGACCGTCGCGCCAGTCGCGGCGATCTTCCCGACGTTCCTGGCGGAAGTCGCGGCGGTCGTCACGGCGATCCTGACGATACTCGCGGCGGTCGCGGTCCTGGGCCTGGACGAGCATCGGCACGGCCGTGGTCGACAGGGCGAGGGCGACGACGGCGGCCTTGGTGAGGCGGTTCATCTTCGTGCTCCATTCTGGGCCGCCGACGGATGTGCCGATCCGACCCGTTAATGATGAGCAAGGTCGTGTTTCGCGTCTGAATGCCGGCTGAACGATCCCGGCAGGTTTGCGGAGCGCGCGTGGACCGCGCCGACGAGGCGTCAACGAGAGATTTATCAGAGATTTCCGAGATCTGAATCGCGTCGGAAGTATTCATTTCCGCTTTACTCAAAAGTCCGTTCGAGGCCTTTCGTCGTTAACTTTAACTTCAAACCACCGGTATTTGATGGCGTCTCAGAGGCGGGTCCAGAAGGGCGCCCGTTGAGGAGATACGGTGATGAACGCGCAAGAAATGGCGCACGACCTGCAGGCCCACGACGACGGACTGCCCCTGCCGACCCCGGACATGTCCGGCGACGACCTTTTCAAACTGGGCATGATGTATTCGGCTGGATCGGGCGGTTGTCCGATGGACCGGGTGTCGGCCCACATGATCTTCAACCTGGCGGCCATGAAGGGTTCGATCGAGGCGCGCGTCTATCGCCGCGAGATGAGCCTGGAGATGGAACGCGAGGAGATCGCGGAAGCCCAGAAGGCCGCGCGGCGCTACATCGATCAGGGCGTGGTTCAGCTGGTCGCCTAAGCGGCTGGCTCAGAACTGGGCGTAGCCGTTGCCGTTCGATCCGTTGATCGAATAGCTGAAGCCGATCGGCAGGGCGGCGCGCACCTGGGTGAAGAAGGCCGCCAGTTCGCCCAGCGTCGAACGCGGCACGAAGACGATGTCGCCACGCCGCAAGGGCACGACCTCGCCGCGACGCGGACGCAGGTCCACCACCCGCATCATGCGTGATCCGCCGGGACCGCGACGGATCAGGGCCACGCTGTCCTGACGCGAAGTCGGGGCAAACCCGCCGGCTTGGATCACCGCCTGATAGGCGTCCAGATCGCCGATCATTTCGAAGACGCCCGGGTTGCGCACTTCGCCGTCGACCCAGACGCGGATCGGCCCGGCCTGGCGCAAGGTGACCTCGACAACAGGGCGCACCAACTGGGTCGCATAGGCCGCAGAGACGACCTGCTGAAGCTGCGGCAGGGTGCGATCCGCCGCCATGACCGATCCGATCAGGGGCAGGACGATGCGACCGTCGGGACCGACCTTGAGCGTGCGTGTCAATTCCGAGGCGGTAGGCGTCGCCACCTCGATCTCGTCGCCGGGATACAGCAGATATTCCGGCTCCTGGTCCGTCCACGGAGCGAAGGACACCCCGGAGAGCGCGTCGTAGGGCGACCGATCGACGCGCCGGGGATCGCCAGCGCCGCCGGCGCCGCCGCAGGCCGCCAGCGACGCGGCGATGGAGGCTGAACCTAGGGTCAGCAGAAACAGGCGGCGATCGGTCAGCATGGGAATCGGTCGGCCTCGACGAGGGATATCGGGCAACCTCGCCGGTTATGGGTAATCATCGGTTAACGCCGGTGGGCGAAGGGTGAGGACCACACGCCTTTCAAGGGATTCGGCCCGCCCGATGCGCTCCACCGCCCACGTCACCACAAGGCCGCGCTACGGCGCTCTGGACGTGATCGGCCTGTTGTTCCGCGAACTGCTGCTGATGATCGTCGTCTTCGTGGTGATCCTGGGGCTGGGGTTCGCCGCCGCCATGACGCTGAAGAAGAGCTACACCGCCACCGGCTCGGTGTTCGCAGGCGTGGGTCAGGAATACGTCTATCAACCGCGCGTCGGCACGGCCGAGCGGGGCCAGGCGCCGCAGGGCGACGAGGTCGCCAATTCCGAAGCCGCCATCCTGGGCTCCAGCGCCGTGCGCCAGAAGGTGGTCGATGTTCTCGGGCCGGCCGCCATCCTGGGAGAGCCGCCCAAGGGCAGTCAGCAAGCCGCGCGGTCCGCTGCGCTGAAGGCCGTCGGCGGCGGCCTGGGCGTCGCCACGGCGCCGGGCAGCGCGGTCATCCATCTGACCTACAAGGCCGACGATCCCGAACGCGCGGCCCGGGTCCTGAACACCATCATCGAGCAATATCTGATCTATCGCCGCGAAGTTTTCCAGGACAAGACGCCGGCCATCGCCAGCCAGCGCATCGCCTTCGAGGATGAACTCGGCAATGCGGACCGCGCTTACGAGGCCTTCCTTGCGTCCAACGACATCGGCGACTTTACTGCGGCCAAGGCGACGTTGGCGGCGACCTATCAGACGGTCTTCACCGACCGGATGTCGACACAGAGCCAGCTGAACCAGACCGCGCAGCGTCTGAACACCCTGATCGCGCAGCAGGCGGCAACCCCGGCGGAGGTGGCGCTGCAGCAGGATCTGAACATTTCGGCCCAGGATCAGGTGCTGCAACTGCGCACCGAGCGCGAGCAACTGTTGTCGCGCTATCAGCCCGACGCCCAGCCGGTGAAGGACATCGAGGCGCGGATCAACCAACTGCAAGCCTATGTTGCGACCGGCACAGCCGTCGGAGCTAAGGAGGTCCGCACCGGACCGAACCCCGTCTGGACCGAGCTGGAAACCACGCGGATCAACACCCGGGCCGAGCGCGACTCGCTGGCGGCGCGTCTGGCGGTGCTGGACCGGCAGCTGGCCGACATCCGTTCGCGGCAGGCGCGGTTGACGGCGCTGGAATCCGAGAACACGACCCTGGCCGGCAATCGCGAAGTGCTGAGCGCCTCTATCCGGGAGTTTCAGCAACGCGAAACCCAAAGCCGCGCCGACAACGCCCTGGTCGCCGCCGGCGCCGACAACGTCACCGTCATCGAGCGCGCCCAGCCGCCGGCGACGGGCAAGAGCCTGAAGATCCCGCTACTGGCGGCGGTCTTCCTGTTCGCGGGTTTCACCGCCCTGTGCGTCGGCCTGTTGCGGGTGTTCACGCGCCGCGGCTTCACGACCCCGGCCTCGGTCAGCCGCACGCTGGACATGCCGGTTCTCGCCGTCGCGCCGGCCAAGGCGGCCTAGCGAAACTCGTGCTAGGCTGAGGGCTTAGGGAGCGCCTTGGCGATTCGATGGTCGATCTGACTTCAGAAATGGCGGGCCTTTGGGCGACGCTGGGACCGGCGCCGGCGCACCGCGCGCGCGTGATCCAGTTCGCCTCCGCCGTCACCGGCGAGGGTGTCTCGACCGTGGCTCGCGAGTTCGCGCGGCTGGCGGCGGTGCGGGCACGCAAGCCCGTCTGGCTGATCGACGGCGATCTGGCGCAACAGGGGCAGCTGGAGACGGTGTCGGCTGAACCGGATCGTTTCGGCCAGGTCGGCAAGGCCGCGCAAGGCTCGCCCGACGGCTCCAGCTTCTACGCCGTGACGCCGCGCGTGACCGGTCGCGACGGCAAGCCGGTGCCGGATTCGCGGCTGCTGACGGCGCGGTCCTGCCTGGGCGGACGGCTCTGGGTCACGCATTTCCACATGGAAGCGCTGCGGTCCGGGCACCGGGTCGAGGCCGTCGGCGAGCCCCGCTACTGGGAGGCTCTGCGGCCCCACGCCGACACCATCGTCATCGACGCGCCCGCCGCCGACCGCAACGACATGGCGATCATCCTGGCGCCTTTTGTGGACATGACGGTTCTGGTGATCGCCGCCGAAAGCACCGCGGCCCATGCGCCGGTCATCCTGCGCGACGAGATCGAAGCCGTCGGCGGCAAGATCGCCGGCGTGGTCATGAACCGCTCGACCTACAAGGCGCCGGGGTTCCTGCAGCGATTGATGGGCTGAAGCCGCTTCTGAGGCGACGTTTTCGGCGTCCGATTTCGCACATTCGGCAAGAAAATGAAGCGGTTGCGTCGAAATCGAGCGCGGATGCGGCGCCTTTGCGTGCGTCGCGCATTGTGTGGCCATGACAAAGTCCGTCGCATTCGTCGGCGCGGGGCCGACGACGCTTTACGCCCTTCATGCCCTTCTGTCCCAAGGCGTCGTCTCGGCGCGGGTCACGGTGTTCGAGGCGCGCGAGACGGCTGGCTGCGGCAGCCCCTACAGCCCGGACTGGAACGACCCGGCGATGCTGTCCAACATCGCCAGCATAGAGATCCCGCCGTTGCAGGAGACGCTGGCCGACTGGCTGTCGGCACGAACGCCCGCCGAACTGGCAGAGCTGGACGTGGATGGGGCGTCGCTCGATGAGCGCACGTTCGTTCCACGTGTTGCCCTGGGGCGGTATTTCGAAAGTCAGTTCGCCACCTTGGTTCAGCAGGCTCGCGCCAAGGGCGTCGATATCAATGTGCGGACGGGATGCCGGGTCATCGATGCGGCGAACCGCAGGGATGGGATCGAACTGACCTTCACATCGCCGCCGTCGCGGAAGATCGCCAGGGCTGTGTTCGACCATGTGGTTCTGGCGACGGGTCACCAGTGGCCGTCGCGGCCGGACGCGCAGCCCGGATATTTCCTCAGCCCATGGCCTGCATCCGACCTCGCGGATGTTCCGGCGACACGCATCGGCATTCGGGGGTCGTCGTTGACGGCCATCGATGCGGCCGTCGCCTTGGCCACGTCGCACGGGGACTTCGTTCGGCAGGATGATCGGCTGATCTATCAGCCGGCGCCGGATACCGAAGATTTTCACATCGACATGATGTCGCGAAAGGGGCTGTTGCCCGAGGCGGACTTCTATTTTCCGCTGCCGCATGGGCCGCTGACCTATTGCACGCCCGAGGCCGTCGCTGCGGCTGTGGCGCGCGGTCCTGACGGGCTGCTGGACGCCGTGTTCGACCTGTTTCGAACCGAGCTGATTCATCTGGATCCCGGCTATGCCGCCGAGACCGGATTGCATGAGGCGACGCTGGAAACCTTCGCCGAGGCCTATTTCGCGCGGCGCGCGGCGGTCGAGCCGTTCGTCTGGGCCGCCGCAAACCTGAAGGAGGCGCAGGCGAACCATGCCGCACAGGTGACGGTGGCCTGGCGCGACGGCATCCTGCGCATGCACGAGATCGTCGCCGTCATCGTGCCGCATCTGGACAGCGCCGAGTTCGAGCGGTTCAGCCGCGCCTTCAAGCCGATCTTCGTCGATATCTACGCCGGCGTGCCGCACGAATCGATCGAGCGGATGCTGGCGCTGCACGCCGCCGGGCGGCTGGACGTCATCGCCTTGGGCGACGACTATGACGTCGATACGCGCTGTCCCGAAGGCGGCGGGCGCGTGACCATCGGCGATACGACCCGCCACTATCCGATCTTCATCGAGGCGACGGGTCAGGCGGCCCTGAGCGGCATCCAGTTTCCGTTCTTGTCGCTGCTGGAGCAGGGGATCGTTCGAGATCAGGTCGCCAACGATGCGCCCGACGTGGTCCGGGGGATTGCTGTCGATGACCTGTTCCGGCCGGTCGATGCGCCCCTGCCGACGGATCGGCTGTTCTGTCTCAGCCTGCCGTTCATCATGGGGCGGCATCCCTTCGCGCAAGGGATCACCAGTTCGCACGAAATGGGCGGGATCGTCGGTCGGCGACTGGCGTTGATCCTGAATACCGCAAAGCCTGCGGTCGATCACGCCGATACGGCGGCCTGACGCGAGGACGAATGAAGCTGTTTGCGATTTACATCGGCGGGGAGCACCCCGGCGCCAATATCGAGATGCACGATATGCGCTTCCTCGTCGCCCCCACGATCGAAGCGACGAAAGACGCCTTGCTGGCGCAGTGGTGGGGACGCGAAGGGACGTTGCACATCGATTGCTGGTCGGAGATTTCGCAGGCGGACGGCTATGAGGTCAGCCTGTCGCCTACGCCTTATGAGGGCAAGGAAAAGCTCTACTACGTCAATCTGGGCGGCTATGATGGGGTGGCGTTCGCCGAGCAGCACCGCAATGTTTTCGTCGTCGCCGACAGTCTGCCGGCGGCCAAGGCGCGGGCTATCAGACGGGCCAAGGGTTGGACGGACGCGCATCGCGACGAGATGTATGAGGCCGAACAGGCCTTTGCGCTGGACGACGTTGCAGGCGCCGAACGCCTGTATATCCACCTCGAGCCCAGCCTGATGAGCGGCGATCCGGACTTCACCTGCCGCTACATGCCGATCCGCTGATTAGGCCGTGGGGCGCTTCAGCATTGCCGCGCCGTAAAGTTTCGGCTCGAAGCCTTTGGTCCAGAAGACCTTGCCGAGGCCTCGGGCGCAGCGGTCGTACCTTTGAGCGCGGTTTGGGCGACGCAGGATGGCGGCGATCAGGGAAGTGACGCCCCAGACGCCGGTCTGGACCAGGCCGACCAGCATCCATTTGACGACGCCGGGCCAGTCGCGGCGGTCGGCGGCCATTTGGGTCGGGCTCTGGCCATAGGCGAAGGCGCGGGTCAGGGCGTAGGTCAGAGTGGCGCGGTGGGGCGGTGCGAACTCGTCCACCCATGCCTCGGCGGCCCAGCCGAACCGACCGCCGCGCGCCGACAGGGCGGTGAACAGCCGGTCGTCCTCGCCGCCCGTCTCGTTCATGGCGACGTCAAACGGGGCCTCGCCGGGCAGGGCGGTCGCCCGCACCATAAGACTGTTGCCGCAGCCGTGGATCTCGTCGGTCAGGCCGGTTTCGCGCGGGCCGTCGCGACCAAAGAACCGCTCGAGATAGTCGGTGGTCCAGCCGGTGTTTTCCGGCACCCGCCCGCGAATGGGGCCAAAGACGACATCGGCGCCGGTCTGGGTTTGGGCGCTCAGCAGGGCGGCGAGCCAGCTGGGAGAGGCGGCTTCGTCGTCGTCCAGAAAGGCGATCAGGGTCGCGTCGGTAGCGGACAGGCCCACGTTGCGCGCCGTCGCCACACCGGGGACGGGGACGTGGGCATAGGTGAGGGGGACGGCCGCCTCGGCGCTTAGGCGCTCAATCAGGGGCGCGGCCGATCCGTCTGGGTCGTTGTCGGCGACGACGATGGCGGCGACGCGGTGCAGAGATCCGGTCTGGGCGAAGACGGAGCGCAGAGCGCGCTCCAGGCTGTCGGGGCGGCGCAGGGTCGGGATGATGACGGCGACATCGCGCATGGTCATACGGCGTCCGCATAGACGGCGGCGCGGTAGAGCCTGAGCGCGAAGGCGCGGGCCTTGACCGGCAGGGCCGTCGTCAAGGCGGCCTGTTTCATCAGGCGGCGCGCCAGCGGCAGGGCGGGCAGGCGTTTCAGGGCGCGCGCGGCCTTGTAGCTGGGATAGGTCTGGACGATGGCGGGATGCAGAGCGACGACGCGGGCGAAGTTGTCGGCGCCCTGATCGAACTTGCGCGCCAGATCCTCGACCGTGTCCAGGCCCATATGGGTGGCGGGATTTTCGATGTGGACGACGGGAAAGCGGCGCGAGACGCGCATGGCCCACTCCACGTCCTCCCAGCCCCAACCGCTGAAACCGGGATCGAAGGATTCGGCGGCGAACACGTCGCGGCGCACCAGCAGATTGGAGGTGTAGACGTATTTTTCGGGCGTCAGGGCGCGCTGGGACGCCGGCAGGCATTCCGAGGCGCCGGACAGGGCGCGGTGGACGGTGAACCGGGCATCGGTCGGCGCATGGTCCAGCGAGAAACCGCCGAACGCGACGGCGGGCGCGCTGTCGGTGACCAGTCGCAGCCAGTCTTGCAGGAAGGCCGGCGTGTCGGGCCGCATGTCGCTGTCGAGGAACAGATAGGCCTCGCCGCGCGCGGCGGTGGTCAGCCGGTTGCGGCCCTTCGCGCGACCCTCGTTGGCGGCCAGGGTGATCAGCCGGACGGGCACTCGCAGGGCGTCGATGGTCGCCTGAAGCCGAGTCGTCAGATCAGCGTCGGCGGTGCCGTCGTCCAGCAGGATCAGCTCGACCGCGCCGGACAGGGCCGTGGCCTCGCTGTCCAGCTGACGCAGCAGTTCTTGCGGATCGTCGCGCAGGAAGGGGATCAGGACCGAGATCGTCGGCGTCGCCTGAGACCAGGCGGCGTTGTCGTGAATATGGGCGCTCATGCCGGCACGCTCCGGCGCGCGCGGATCAGGCGCAGCAGCACATCACGCACCCCGGCGGCGTTCAGCGTCAGGGCCACGATGGCATAGACGAAGCCGCCCACGCTCGCGTCCATCATCAGCTCCAAGAAGCCGCCAAGCGGCGGCAGCAACCCGACGACTCCGGCCATGACGGCGGAGGCGATCCCGCAACGGATCAGCGCGTCCCACGGCATCGGCAGGGCGATGGCGCGGCGGCTGAGCAGGATGCAGGCGATCAGGCCGATGGCGAAGCTGGCGGCGGTCGAAACGGCCGCGCCGGTTACGCCCATGCGGGGGATCAGCACCAAGTTCAGCATGACGTTGCAAAGCGCAGGAATCGCCATCGTCACCAGCAGCAGGCCGGTCTTCTTGCCCAAGGTGAAGCCGAAGCCGAAGTAATAGGCGATCATGCCTGACAGGAAGGACGAGGCCGCGATCCACGGCGTCACCAGCGCAGCGGCGGCGCGCAGATCCTGGCCGATCATCAACTCCGCCAGCGGTCGCGCGACCAGCGACAGGCCCACGGCGGCAGGCAGGCCGATCAGGATCAGGGTCGAACCCTGTTCGATGGCGGTCTGACGCAGCGCCTCGCGTCCACCGCGCTCCAGCGCCATGACCATGGCCGGCGCCCCGGCCGCCCCCAGCCAGATGAAGATGACGTCCAGCGTCCGGTTCGCCAGGCTGTAGCTGGCGTGATAGGCGCCGACCGCCGCCGCATCCATGAAGGCTGCCAGCAGAAACCGGTCCGTCGAGGCCAGCACCAAGGCCAAGGTCAGCGACGCCGCAATGGGATAGCCATAGAGGGCATAGGCCTTCAGCCGCGTGCGATCCACGGTTCCGCCACCGGCCTGACGCAACTCGCCCGGCAGGATGAAGGGCAGGGCGAACAGGGGCGCGATGGCCAGACCCAGCAGGGGTGAGGCCGCGCCGGCGCCGGCCAGGGCGAACCCGGCCCCGACCAGGAACCCCAATACGGCGACCCCGATGTCCACGGCGGCGGATTTCGACACCTCGCCCGCCGCGCGATACCGTTCCTGCGCCAGCTTGGCGAGATTGCGCACCGGCGCGCCGGCCAGGCCGAAGGCGACGGCGATCTTGAACGCCGGCGTCAGCGGCGCCAGCCACACCACCAGGGCCGCGATCGGGGTGAAGACGGCGATGATGGTGAAGGACGTGCGGTACAGACTGGCGAGATGGGTCGCCATGCCCTCGGGCGTGCGCTCGGCCGCCCAGAAGCGCGCCATTGACGCCTCCAGCCAGGTGAAGGTGACGGTGTGGGCCAGGGTCGTCACCGAAAAGGCCAGGGCGTAATGGCCGAAATCGTCGGCGCTGAGCAGGCGCGTGAAGACGAAGATGGTCAGGAAACCGACGACCCCCTGGACGATCTGGGCCGGCAGATAGCCCCAGACGCCGCGCCAGAACATGCGCTTCTCGCTCAACGCACGGCCGCCCGGTCGCCCAGCAGGACGGGAATGGTGATGGCGATGACCCAGAGGTCCAGCCAGAAGGACTGGCGCTCGATATATTCGATGTCCAGCTGAACGCGCTCGCGCACCTGGGCCTCGGTATCGACCGGTCCACGCGAGCCCTTGATGGCGGCCCAGCCGGTCATGCCCGGCTTGATGCGGTGGCGGTGGGCGTATTCGGCGACCAGCAGGGCGGATTCGGTCTCGCCGGTCTTCATGCCGATGGCGTGGGGGCGGGGACCGACCAGGGACATCTCGCCCGAAAGGACGTTGAAGATTTGGGGCAGCTCATCCAGGCTGGTGGCGCGGATGAAGCGGCCGACACGGGTCACGCGGTCGTCGTCGGCGCAGACCTGGCGGCTGGCGGTGGCGTCGGCGGCGGCGTGGCGCATGGAGCGGAACTTCCACACCACGATGGTCTCGTGATTGAAGCCATGGCGGCGCTGGCGGAAGAAGACGGGGCCTGGGCTGTCCAGCTTCACCGCCAGTGCGACCAGGGCCATGATGGGCGCAGCAACCACCAGAGCGACGGCGCCGATCAGCAAATCCTGCATCCGCTTGTTGAAAGCTCGCCTGTCGGGATCGACGGGACCGTCCAGGGACGCAAGCGGCGCATTGGCCAACCTGTTCAGCACCCCGTCGCGACCCAGTTCCGAATCGACCAAGACCGTCAGCGGATTGGGCAGGGCGTTCAAGGTTTGCGTCAGGTCGCGCACGCGCTGGCCCGCCTCCGGATCGATGGCCAGGACGATGCGATCGACATAGGGCGTCAGCCGGTGGGTCAACAGGGCTTTGGCGGTCCCAAGCACAGGCACGCCGGCGACGCTGTCGGGCGACCGGGCCAAGCGGTCGTCGAACACGCCCAGCACATTCATGTCGCGTCGCTCCAACGCCTGTTCGATCAAACGTCGTGCGTGTCGTGTCGCGCCGACGATGACGATGTTGGGCGACAGCACGCCCAGCCGACGCCACCGCGCAATGACGACCAGCCACAGGCCGTGCAACAGCGCCAAGGCGGCTGTCGTCGTCACCGCCCAGGGCGCAATGACGTCCAGCGCCGGTCGGTCCAGCAGCCAACCCAGCACGAGCGCCATGCCGGCCGAGACGACTCCCACGCCCACAACGCCCGTCATGTGCAGAGGCCAGGGCGTGTCGCGTCCGAATCGATAAAGCTGAAGCGCGCGCATCAGAGCCAGGACAAGCATAGCGCCGACGACCACGGGCGCGGCGTCGCCGACCGTGATCGAGGCCAGACCTGTCGGCTGGATCGCCAGAACCGCGCTAAACGCCAATCCGCAGACCATCAGCACGTCGATCAGCCGGAAGTAATGCGCCGACAGGCGCACGGATGACCGCTCGCGCGCATTCAGCCAGATCTCCGGGCGGAACGGCCCGCGCGACGGCCGGCTCTTCAGCGGCGTGTCGGCGGCGAGACTGGCGGGACGGTCGAGCAACAGGCGATCCAGGAGCGAATGACGGCCGCGATTCTGCCGCTTCGGCCTCTATGTCGCGTTAACGTGGACGCTTTCTCTCGAACCGGATTGCGCGACGCATCAGCCTCCGCTATCGACGCCCTCGCAGGAGACGTGGCCGAGTGGCTGAAGGCAACGGTTTGCTAAATCGTCGTACCCCGTAAGGGGTACCGAGGGTTCGAATCCCTCCGTCTCCGCCATATATTCCTAAGAAAATCAGTGACTTATCCCCGAAAGGGGAAATCGTGCCGTGCCAGACCGTGCTTTTGGCCCGGTTTTGGCACGGTTGGCACGGTTTCAGCGGGGTAATTCGACCGTTTGGCACGATTGCCCCGCATCCCATTTTCGTAAACGAAATCAATGTCGTGCGACGAATCTTGGCACGGTTGGCACGATTTTCGGCACCGTCTCGGACCGTTTGGCACGATCCGGCACGGTTTCGCTGATAGGATTCGGCAAATCAGGGAGGGTTTGGCGATGGGGCGGAAGAACCCGAGGGTGATTTCAAAGCCGCGATGGTCGAGGCGTAGGCCCAAGGCTCGCCTCCTGCGATCAGACGCGCGCTTCTTCGGCGCGGTCGCCGCAGTGGCTGTGGCCGCGTTCAGCGGGACCATGTTGTGGACGCGGGGTGCGGAGGTTCAGGTCGCTCAAGCGGCAGAGGCGCCAGCCTATGACTTCACCTGTGAGGTCGCTTACGTGAACGATGGCGACACGCTGCGTTGCGCCGATGGGACGCGGGTTCGTATCCATGCCATCGCGGCGCGGGAGACGGACAACTCCTGTTCGCCGGGCCATCCATGCCCGACCGCTTCTCACGCAGAGAGCAAGGCGGCTTTGGAACGGCTGGCAGGGCGTCGGATCAACTGCGTCAGGACCGGCACCAGCTACAACCGCGTCACCGCCATCTGCGACAATGAGCGAGGCGTCGAGATCAACTGCGCCATGGTCCAAACCGGCGCCGCTGCGATCTGGGACAAGTTCAACCGTCAGCGGGCGATCTGTCGGGCATAAGAAAAGCCGCCTCGTCTTCGAGGCGGCTTACTTAATCAGAACAACGGACAATGACGAACCGATGATCAGTTCATCGGTTCAAACTCGAACGATTCAAGATGGCCATCGATCTCCCCGCTCTCGAACAGAGCTTCGTGGATCGCTTCATCCAGATCGTCTTCGATCTCGTCATCATCCAGTTCGATGATGACTTCGGCGGGTGCGGGCTCACCCGTGTTCACAATATCAAAGCAACGAAACTTCACTGGTATTCTCCAAAAACAGTTGGTTTGTAGTTGGAGGCCCGACGCCCCGTGGACGAAGCTGGCTCAGCTTTCGTCCCGTTGTTTGCCCGACCAACTATAAAAGCCTCTCATGGATCGGCTTGGCGTCAACCATTTTTGCCCGGCAGTCCGATCAGGTCGGCGGACCCTTGGCGAGAAAATAGGCTTCCATAAAGAGCGCGGCATCAAAGCTGTCCTGTTCCATCTTGGTCAGATGGTTCTCCAGTTCGTGGAGCCGGTTCTTTGTCAGGCTGATTTCGTTGCGGGTCTTCATGGCCTCGGCGTCGGCGCGCCTGAACACGTCCATCATGATCGCGAGGCGTTTCGGCGTCAGTTCCTCGGGGGTGAAGGTGGGTTTCACGAATTCGATCTTCATCGGCCCGCACCTCGGATCATCGACCAGAGTTGGCGCAGGATCGTGCCGTCGCGTTCGTCTCGCTCTCGTTGGCGCCTGAACTTGAGGCGGGTCCAACCTCGGCGGACTGCAAGTAGGTCGGCCGCTTCCTGCGGAGTGACCGGGTTGCCGTGATAATGGAACATTACTTGTCACCTTTAATATCGCCTTCGCGTGCAGCGTCGGTTAGATTCTGTGGTGACAGAGCTTCTTCGAAGATGTCCGCGAGCATCGCGTCCATGTCGAACGTAGTTGGGTCCATGATGGGCCTCCGAGATAAGTTGTTGTGACAAACTTATTTATCGCGGAGGCCCGTTTTGGGTGTCACTACATCCCAAACCTGCGCTTCAGCATCGCCAGTTTTGCCCGCTCAACGGGTGTCTTCAGGTTCCATTTAAGATTTTCAAGACGCTCTTGGTGCGCCTCTGTCGGACGCCCGGCGCGCACAAGTTCGGCCCATTCCGCGTCCCTGATCGGATACCAGACGTTGTTCTTCCAGTGGACGTAGCCGTCGCCGTGATCGACGTAGATCGCCTGACCTGTCTGCATGAGGCCGGAAACGTAGTCGTAGGCGGCGGGCTTAAGCAGCCCGACCAAGCCGTTTTTCGAACAGCGGTGATGGCGTTTGGCTACGAACGCCTTGGCCGAGAAAACCCACGCCACCGTCTCACTCAAGTCTTCGCTGAACAGGTGCGCGGCCTTGTTCAGGTAGCCGTCTGACAGCGACGACACGAACTCGACGATCATATGTTTCGGAGGCACGGTGTCGGCGCCCCAAGCAACATCGAACCGGAAGTTCTTTCCCTTGATGTCCTGACTGACTTCGGGCGTGAAGCCTTGGGTCGTGAAGTGCTGCTTCATGTTCAAGTGCCATGCCGTCTCGCCGCCCATCCGACACGACGGGTCGGCAATCCTTCACCGCGTTCGTCCGCTACGTCTGGAAACACGTTCTCGGCCTTCCGAAGCCGACGCGCATCCAAGAGGACATCGCCCGCTTCCTCGAAAGCGGACCAAGCCGCCGGGCCATCCAAGCCCTGCGCGGCATCGGCAAATCCTTCCTGACGTGTGCCTACGTCGTCTGGCGTCTCTGGAAAGACCCGAAGAAAACCGTCCTGATCGTCTCCGCTGGCGAGACCGGCGCGGCCGACAACGCCTCGCTCATCAAGGGCATCATCTACCACGAGGCGGGCGACAAGCTCTGGGGTTCTCTGCGTCCCGGCCGCGACCAGAAGTCCTCGACGCTGGCGTTCGACGTGGGCGGCAAGGGCGCCGACAAACAGCCGTCCGTGAAGTGCATCGGTATCACCGGCCAGCTTCCCGGCAACCGAGCCGACATCATCATCGGCGACGACGTTGAGAACCCCCGCAACTCGTGGACAGAGGATCAGCGCGACAAGCTGCGCCACCTGTTCGGCGAGTTCTCGAACATCATCAAACCGCTCGACACTTCCGAGATCATCGTCCTCGGAACGCCGCAGACGGCAGAGTCCATCTACAACGGCCTCCCGGTTCGCGGATACACCGTCCGCATCTGGACCGCCCGCTACCCCCTCGCCGACAAGCTGGCGAACTATGGGTCCGCGCTGGCGCCCATGCTGCTCGCCGACATCGAGCGTGACCCCAAGCTTTGCGAGCCTTGTGGCCTGTCGAAGCTCGGAGGGGTGCCCACCGATCCCGACCGCTTCACCGACGCCAAGCTGATCGAAAACGAACTGGACGGCACCGCCGCCGAGTTCATGCTTCAAATGATGCTCGACGTGACGTTGAGCGACGCGGAACGCTACCCGCTCAAAACGAGCGATTTGATCGTCATGGACGTGGACCCGCGACGCGGGCCGGTATCCATGGCTTGGACCTCCGCGCCAGACTACCAAATCAAGGATGTCGAGAACGTCGGATGGTCGGGCGACCGTCTCTATCGTCCCTTCAACATCTCCGAACTTTGGGCCGACTTCACCGGCGCGGTCATGCATATCGACCCCTCCGGCTCCGGCAAGGACGAGACGGCCTATGTCGTCACCAAGTTTCTCGGGACGCGCATCTACATTCGAAAGTGGGGCGGGTTCGTGGACGGCACGTCTACCGAAACCCTGACCAAGCTGGCCGAGATCGCTCGGGACGAGAAGGTCAATCTGGTCATGGTCGAAGACAACTTCGGCGACGGCATGTTCCGCCAACTCCTGTCCCCCATCCTCGCGCGCAAACACCCCTGCAAACTGGAAGGCCACAAGGTTTCCAGCATGAAGGAAAAGCGGATCGTCGGCGCCCTTGAGCCGGTGATGAAGCAGCACCGTCTGGTCATGGACCTCGCCGTTGTTCGCGAAGACCTCAAGGCCGACAGCCTACGCCGGGGCCTGTTCCAGATGACGAACATGACCGTCGTGCGCGGCGCGCTGCGCCATGACGACCGCATCGACGTGCTGGCCCAAGCCGCCGAATACTGGCGCCCATACCTCAACGCGGACGAAGAGAAACACGAGCGTCAGCACCTCGACAGGCTGGACCGGGAGTTCGAGAAGAAGTTCTTCGCGGGCACGAATGTCGGACACCTTTTGAATAAGGGCCGGGTCCGCGCCCGTGGTCGGAAGATGCGCTAAGCCGCGATCACGCGCTCGGAGAAAAACATCTTGAACAGCGTGGCGGCCTCCTTTTTGCGGATGCGAACCACGACATAAAGCAAGTCGGCAGTAGGATAGACGAGATTGAAGGTCCGCATCGTCGATGGCGGGTCGTTCTCGTCCAACCAATCCAACGCCTCTTGAACCAGTGTGTGGTCGTCAGTCACGAACTCGATCAAGGTCGAGGGAGAGGCATCCTTCAAAAACTCGACATACCATTGGCGAGTGGTCTCGATGTTGTCGATCATCAGCGACTGATAGTTCGGACTTGCCGGATCGCTGGAAGTCGTCGCATCCGCAAAGGCCAGACTGATGCGGGCCTCCAGCCAGTTTTTGGTGTTGTAGAAACCGTCCCTCATCACTTTCCTCCCCGCTCAATGAGAGGGTGGTTGCCGTGCAGGACTTTGCTGACCGTCGTGTCGGCCAAACCGAGTTCGGCGGCGACATGCTTATTCTTCCGGCCCTCGTCAGAGAGCATAAAGATTTTCAGGATGATGTCGTCCGTCATCCTTGCGCGATGCGGCCAGTTCTGACGGACCTGACGGGGCGTCAGCGACAGAAGTTCGGCCACCTCACTGATCGTCATTCCCTTGTCACGGGCGTTCTTGATTTCCAGAGTGACGGACGACCGAACCGAACCTTCCTCCGCGCCTTGTCGCGTGGTCGCTTCGATCACGAGTTTCAGGAGTTCGGCTTGGATGGTGTGCGGGCAGTCATGCCGCGTCGCGATCACCGCGATCTTGGCCGCAAGGGCTTGGGCTTCCATCATCGTTCTCCAAAAAGTTTGAGAATGGTTCCGGTGCGCTTGGCCCAATCAAGATAGCGGCGGGTGTCCTTGCCCCTAACGATCTCGATATCAAAGGACCAGTCTTCATCGCCGTAGGGTCCGGTGAATGCGCGAAAGCGTTCGTAGTCCCGCTGGATCACGCGAACTTCGAACCATGGACCTTTGAAGAAGAAATCCGTGAAGTAGCCGTGGTGGACGGTGACGACGCCATTGTTGAACTTCGCACGGGTGACGCCTCGAAACGGTTCTTCGATGTCGAAGCGGTCGTCGCTGACGATGACCGTCTTCCAAACGCCGTCTCCAATCTCGGGGTAGACGGCTTTCGCCAGCTTCGAGATCGCGGGATCAGGATTGAAAGGGTCGAGCGACCGCAGCGTCTTGATTAGATCAAGCGTCGTGGCGAGAGTCGGGTGAAACGGACTGGTGATCTGGTAGGCTTCCATGTTTCAGCCCTCCGCTTTCGAAGGGTTCACGGTCGTCCACCACCGGGCCATCTTGCCGAAGGCGTCAGCGTCGTCGGCGTTCATGCCGCAGAAGATCGCCACCGCTTGAAGATGGTCAGACAGACGAACTTCATCCTCGTCGTCGTCATAGCTCTCGCCGAATTCGACGGCCGAGACGACGACAAGACGGGTCCACCAGCCGTCGCCCTCAACCTTCACGGTGAAGCGCGTGTTGAACTCACAGGCAGGGTTCGGGTCTTTGTAGGCTTCCCATTTGGACACGCTGTATCCGCGCTTACCCTTGAAAGCATTGCGGTAGGCCGTGAGGACATCACCCATCCCGAAGCCGGGGCTGACGGAGGAGATCATGGCCTCTTCGGACCAGTCGAACGCGACCGCCGCGATGGCCGCCATACGCTCGAAAATGATCTGGTTGATGATGCCTTGGTGGTAGCTGTTCGGCTTAAAGCCTGAAGCGAACTGATTTTCGGGCACGGGTTCGTAGTAGGTCGTCAAAGTCGGGTCTCCGTTCGAGTGGACGTATGACCAGATTAAAACTCACCCTCCCGAAATTGGCCGGGTTAACGTCGCATTAAGCAAGCAAACTCATGTTATGATTGGTATTTCAGGCGAGCGGTCATGGATTTAGAACAACATTGGAGAGAGGCTCGGCGCCTCCGCGCCAAACGAAAACCTGTTCCGAACTCGCCGGAACTCAACGCTCTATTTCGCGAAGCCATTCTCGAAAAGCTCGGAAATCCTCGTCGCGACCTGTCCAACGCGGCCTTCGCCAAGCACCTGAACGAACTCGGTCTGATGACCTTCCAAGGACGGTCGTGGGACGCTGACAGCGCGCGCCATTACCGTCAGGCCCTTGAGACCGACATCGCCCGTGCTGGCGCCGAAATGGATGAGGAAGACCAGAAAGAGCCGCGCCGCATCAAGGCGATCCGCGACTATGCGCTGGCCGCACTCGCCCGATCAAACACTCCCGGCCAGACGCTTCAGGAATTGGACAACGACATCATACGACTGCGCCTCGATCTTGTTGAGGATCGAAACGCCGGAATGCACGAGATCGAGAGAGCGGTCTCGCTTCTTGAACGGAAGCGCGCCAGCCGGTCAGCCTGATTTCTTCGGAACCTTGCGAGCCTTCACCTCCGACAGCTTCGCAGCCGTCAGGGCTTCGACCTGTTTCTTCAATGCTTCGATCTCGCCAGCTTGGCGATAAAAACCAATTGAGAGGTCCGACACGACACCGGACAGGCCGCGCGGCGTGAAGCCATCCTCACGCTCCCGCGCGTCGCCGAACGTGCAGTTCCCAATCTCACTGTCCAGACGATCCAGCTTCATGCGAAGCGTCTCGACATTGTCCGATACGACGCCCTCGATGGTCGTCATGCGAGCATTGGCCTTCACGATGTGGTCAGCCAAGGCCGCATTGGTTTCCTCGACAGCGAGACGCAGCGAGGCGACTTCGGTCGAGAGTTTCGGCAGGTCGATGCCGCCGGTCAGAATGGAAAGGATCATGCTGATATTTAGTCAGCGGCGATCCGACTAATGCCCGACCAGAACGTCAGTCAGAGAGGCAGGATCACAGCCCGCTCGTAGCCGGTATGCCCGTCACTCGTCGGCAGAATGACGAACTCGTCCGTAGGCCGATTGATGAGGGCGCGAACAAGGTTCGTGAACTCTTCCGCATGTTCGATGTCGCGAACGAGTATGAAGCCGCCGTCGCCGGTCGGCTCCACATTGTAGGCGGTTGACCCCGCCTTAAGGCGTTCAAGCAAGCACCCCATAACGGCGGCTATTAAAACTTCAGGTTGGCCAAAAAGTCCAGTCCCATATCAATCGTCAATTCGCCACTACGCTTGTGACGAAAGCTTTCGAAGTTGCTGTGACCAATATGCCAAGGTATCGAATGCAGCGACTTTAGTGCTGGAATCGGCATACATACGGATCATGTCTCGCATCACCCTGTCACCTATCGATATTCAAATTGGCAAAACAATACGCGACCGCCGCGTAGCTCTGGGCCTTACTCAGTCAGAACTTGGGGGGGCTATTGGCGTCTCGTTCCAGCAGGTTCAGAAATATGAGCGCGGGGCAAATCGAGTTGCTGCTTCAACGCTGTTGCAAGTCGCCGGTGCTTTGAGATGTAGCGTAGCCGACCTCTACGGCGATCCCGTCTTAACAGGGCAATCACCCTCGGAACGAGCCATTTTGAAACTGTGGTCGCAGTTGAATCAGAAGCAGAGCGATGCTGTCGCAGCTATGCTTCAACAGTTCCTGACGCGCTAAACATGTTGTTCTCGGCTCGTAGGAGCGGGTCGTAAGAATGAAGATGTGAGACCATTTGTTAGCTGCCACTCGATATGCTAACAGTATCGCCGCACTTTGGTTCAGTCTCCATAGTCGTAGTCTTTCTGAGAGGAAACTACCTATGATCGGCTTATTATCGCGCCTTCGCAATCCGTCAGAGATACACTCCGTCGAGCCGGGCGGGGACGGTTTTGGTATTATAGCCAAGCCTGACCGCTTGTCCGATTTCTCGATGCTCGTTCGAGACGCCATCAACGATCCAGACCCATCTTACGCGGTTTTTGCTACCCGGATGACGGAAGGCACAGAACGATTATATGAGCGCGCATATATTCTCCCCTTCGACGAATAGGCTTGGCCTGATCGTCGCGGGCCTCGATTGCAAGGCGTTGTTTTAACGTAGGTTAATGACGCGCTCGGTATTCCGAGACACATCGCGAAACTGCCGAGGCACTTTTGCGTTATGGCAGGTTCCGAATGGTGTTGTCATGACCGAAGTTGTCTGTGTTTTCGTCGTTGACGACGATCCACTTGTGATGATGACACTCGAACATGCGCTCGAAGACGGGGGTTTTGTTTTTAAGACGGCTTGCTCGGCAATCGAAGCGAAAGCCCTTTTCGACACCTGCGGCGCCGAATGCCGCGCTCTGATTACAGATGTAAACCTTGGGAGCGCGGCAACAGGTTGGGATGTCGCCAGATCAGCGCGGGAAATGAACGGCACTTTGCCCGTCGTGTATGTGACTGGCGACAGTGCTCATGAGTGGCGGGCACAGGGCGTCCCCGATAGCATTCTCATCGAGAAGCCATTCGTTTCTGCACAAATCACAAACGCGGTAGCGTTCCTACTAAATGCTCAAAGCCAGCTTAGCCAAACTTTCCCTCAACGGCCTTGAACCGACCCGCTTCTGTCGCGGCTATATCGCATATGCTCGCACCTCTTGGTGGAGCGAAACGCGGTGAATAGCGACGACGACAAGATCAAACGCGAGTATATACGCAAAGTGTGGGCTTTATCCGCGAAGCCCTTCTTGAAAAGAATTTATTTTGCCGAGCTAAGCTACTGGGGAAGGCAGTCTACTGGAATTTGATGGCTTTGAAAGCTGACCCTAACGTCATGGTCGTCAGGGGCAAGCCTATCCCACCCGATGACTACATCAAACCAGAGTAGATTAACTGATTATCCATTTAGCTCGGTTCGCTCACGATGACGCTTCAGTTTCGAATGGAACGACCACAGCACGGACATACCTCCCGAGCGCATCAGTGACGGGCTGCGCGACCACTTTATCACAGTGACCGACAGTAAGCTCGTCTACAAATTTTACAAAGGCACTCTCCTGACCATCCTTCGGAGAGATTACCCAGCACTTTCCAAGTGGCTGAGCTTCAAATATTACCGAACCTTTTCCAATGGATTTAAGTAAGTTAATCATCGGCACCCAACAACGCGACACTCTCGACACTCGTAGATAACCGGCCGATCCTTAAAGATTCAGCTAATGCGAAAGGCCCTCGCGCAATGCGAGCCGCTCGATCCGGCACAGTCAGAGTGGCATTACCGTAGCGCGTTCGTAGCCTAACTTGCCGTCAGTGATGGGGAAGATGGCGTATTCATCGCTTTGATGAAACGTTAGTTCATCAATCATCTTGGCGAACTCCGCTTCCTGCCCCCGTTTTGGGACAATAACGAATCCCTCGCCGAAGACCTCGACATCGAAGATCGGCGATCCGCTTTTAATGTTTGCCAAAAGGTTCTTCATTGGCGTGATTATAAGTTTCGGGGGTCATGCCTGTCGAGAGCTTAACAGGACAATGAGAGTTATGACCCGGATTGAAATTTGGGTCACACATCCGAAGTGGGGAATATACGCATCCCGCAACTGTCAGCCCCCCCCCGTGGGGGCATCGTCCGGGGACCGTCAGGGCCGACGCTGGCCAGCATAGGACCGTATAGGAAATGCGCGGGGAGACTCGTTTCCGATTCCGACGCGATGCCTTGGCACGGTTTCGGGCACGGTCTGCACTACTCTCTCGCTAACCGCTTGAGATCGCTTGCCCTCGTTCCCGTAAGTCAGGGCACAGAGCGTCAGGCGTGATCGTCAAGCGACGGTCGAGATAGACCGTGCACGGACGATGTTGCTCGCGTGATTAAACGCGCGCGCGAGGTCAGATCGAATTTTCGTATCAACCTGCCGTTTTTGCGGTTGAGGTCATTTTTTGCGTTGACAACACCTTTTCGCCGATTCAGGTTTGAGGCATCGAATGACTCAACGCAAAGGTTGTTATCAATGCTTACCGAACTGCCCGCCGGGTTTACTCGCCTCATCGACATAACCGGCGGTCACTATGACCTGACTGTCTGGGTTCAACCGGGCGCCGACCTCGACTCTACGTTCGAGGCAATCTGTGACGACACGGGCGAACGCCTCTCGATCAACGGCTGGCTCTTTGAGGTCATCTCGTGATCGCCGCCCTTCTCGTCACCGTGATCCTGCCCGCCGCTGGCGTGGCGGTCCTGATCTTGTCCGACCCTCGAAACTAATACCCGCGTCAACGCAATCAACGGATCAGAACAATGAAAGCTGACATCTACCAAACCGTCACGGATTCCATCATCGCCATGCTTGAGGCTGGCGTCCGCCCTTGGGCGCCCGGTCACAACGCGAAGGCTTGCGGTCTGCCTGTCATCCCGACACGGGCGAACGGCGAGGCATATCGCGGCCTGAACGTCGCGCTCTTGTGGGGCGCGGCCGAAATGAAAGGCTATCGTCACCACACTTGGATGACGTTCAATCAGGCGAAGGCGTTAGGCGGATGCGTCCGCAAAGGCGAGCGGTCATCGCCCGTCGTCTATTGGGGAACCTTCAAAGCTCAAGCCGATGACGCGGACGAAGGCGACGACGGCAAAGCGCGCCTGTTCGCGAAGGGCTATGCGGTTTTCAACGTCGAACAAATCGACGGCTTGCCCGCCTCGTTTTATGAACCGGCGACGGTCGAACCTTCCGAGACCCGGATCGCCAAGGCCGATGCTTGGGCGGTCGCGACGGGCGCCGACATCAGGCACGGCGGTTCCCAAGCCTTCTATTCGCCCAAGGGTGACTTTGTGCAGGTTCCGCCCTTCGCGGCGTATGGCGAGCCGGAACGCTATTACTCGACCTTGTGCCATGAACTGACGCATTGGAGCGGCGCGAAGGCCCGGCTTGATCGCCAGTTCGGAAAGCGGTTCGGCGATAAGGCTTATGCGTTCGAAGAATTGGTCGCCGAAATGGGCGCGGCCTTTTCTTGCGCCCGCCTTGGGATCGAGAACGAAACGCGCGAGGATCACGCCTCTTATCTGGCTTCATGGCTCAAGGTTCTACGTCAGGACAAGCGCGCCATCTTCACGGCGGCGAGCAAGGCTCAAGCCGCGTGTGACTACCTTTTCGACCTCGCTGACAAGGCCGAAATTAAGCCCGTGGAGCGACCTTCCGTGGCCGATGGCGTCATCTATCTCCCTGACCTGTCGGGAGGCGTCAGCGGGCCGGAAATCGAGTCCCATGGCGACGATGACGACACGGACCCGACGCCGCCTGTCGCACCTGCACCGGCGCCCGTCTCGACTGGCGTTGCGGCCGGGTTCCTGTCGCGCCTTACCGCTTTCAAGGGAGGGCGCGTCCGGGCGCCTTCCCGCGTCGCGGCTCGCAAGCCTCGCACGGTTGACGACATCGTTGCGGACCTGACGCCGGAGCCTGTCGCCCGCCCGTTCCATCCGCGCCGTGATCCGTCGCTTTGCGAGTTCCTGTCTATCCGGGGTATCTGCGACGATGGCGGCGAACTTCGCGGACGTGACCTCGACCGCTGGCATCGCGAGGCGCCGTTCCGTCGCAAGCTTGTTCGGGCAGATGGCGTGTCCCTTGAGACGGCTGCACGTCAGGCATGGGAGGCGGGCTATTTCGATGATGTCGCGGTCCCGACGATGGATAGCAGCGACAACATGCACCCGGTCACGCCAGAGATGTTGATCGCGGCAATGGATCGGGAGCTTCGCGACGACTACGCGCACGTCTGGGGCGCCCATGACGAAGAGTTCTTCGCATGAGGGGCCGGGGCAAACGGGCGGCTGCATGGTCGCCCCTCTCGCCAGAGGCGCGAGCCTTGATCGCCGAGGGTGAACGCTTCACTTGGCGGGCTTGGCGCGATGGCGTCCTGATCTGCGAGCGAGTCGGCGTCGCCCTTGCGGATGAAGTCGAGGCGGCGCGTAATCTGGCGGCTCGCGAGGGCTGGACCTTTGAGGCCGACGACGGACTGGCGTGGGGCTATGTCAGTCTATCCGATGGCGCGGCTGCACAGCGTTGCGCGTTCGGCGTCGCGCAGAGTCCGCCCGATCTCTTCACGGTCCCTCAAGGCGTTGAGCCTTCCGAACCGTCGCGGGATCGTATGCAGGGAGACTTGTTCCGATGATCGCCCTGACCCTCTTGGACCGTCGCACCCGCGAGGCTTTCACCGTCGTCGTCCCTGACGGTTGGGAGCCTGACGCGACGGTCTATGACATCACCCGGCGGGTCGCCCTGCCGCCGGGCTTCGTCGATCCGCGCCACTGATCCGCGCCTCCGGCCTAAATACGTCTGGCCCCCGCTTTCGCAGCTTGTTCGCGGGAGCCGATCTCCGAGTAGAAGTGACAGGAACCCGCCGAGCTAACCGCTCCGGCGGGTTCTTTCCGTCATCCGGCTTTAGCCTTCTGACTATTTCCGATCTGTCCTTGCCTTGCTTGGGGGAGCGGGTTCTTCGACTTGGCTCTCCAAACTTCCCCCAAACTGTTGCTGTTCCTTATAGTCTAATTACGAATGACAACAGTTTGGGGAAAGTTTTATCGTTTTTCGATATGAACGCTGAACTTCCCCCAAACTAATGCTTTTCGCTACGAACGACATCAGTTTGGGGGAAGTTTCCAACCCGAACAGACGCAAGCAACGTCCTCTGAACCTGCCTGACGAAAGATATGGCAGCGAAATGACCCATCGTGATAAATAATCTTACGGTGAAGATCAGCAGAGGGGTCATGTCCTCTGTCAGCTTTTTCACTTGGTCGGCGCGGTCTTCACCGCACAACCTCTATGACCAAGTGCTATATGACCAGTGAACTACTTTGACTTCTCGGCTTTTGCCGCCCAACACCTGACCCCACACGAGCTTCGACAGTTCGAGCGCGCCTTCAATGACCGTGCGAGCCGAACCCTTTTCCTCGACCGTTTCGTCACCCCTCAACTCTACCGTCCCGACCTCGATACCTATCTGGCGGTCGATCAGAACGAGTTCGCGGACGGCCGGAGCCATTACGTCGCACAGGTTCTGACCGAGAACCCGTCGCTGGATTGGTCGGAGCAAACCTACTTCACCAACGCCATGAGGATCGACCACGATCCCCAAGCCTACATCGACGCCGATGGCCGCTCACGCGAGCGTTTCGTCAGGCCCATGGATCGGGTCGTCAAAGGCTTGCACCAAGCGTTCACCTTCGAGTTCGACGACGAGACGCTGACGTTTTTCCAGCGACAGCTTTCGTGGATGCGTTCGGCCAAACACCCAACCGACTGCAAGATCGGCGAGCTTTACAAAGACCTGACCCGGTTCTGTGATTTTCGGGGGATCACGGTGGCATGGTCGGGGAACAAGTCGTTCCACATCCACATCGTGTTCTCGACGGACCTCCTGACCGTCTCGGAGGGCTACCGGAACGGCTTCATGAGCCATTGGGCCAAGCTCTACCCGATTGTCACGGCGATCCTGAATCCGGGCATCAACCCGGACATGAGCATGAACCAGCCCGAGAAGTTCCGGCGACTGCCGGGCGGGACGCGCAAGCTCAAGAAGCCCAACGCCATCGGCATCCCGGCGGGAACGCCCGTGCCACAACTCGTGATGTGGGAGAAGTGGATCGACCGCGCGCCGAACGGATCGAGCGCGACCTTCTGGGATGACAGTCTGTTCGTCGAGTATGCGCCGAAGGTCATCAAGCGTTCGGCCAAGTCGGTCACGACGATCAACGCCCTGTCGGCGCCTGTGCTGGACTACTGCGGCGGGCGCCTGCGGGACGTGTTCAACGGCGAGACGGTCTGGCCTCGCTTCGATCACTGGACGACGAACGATCAGACCGGCGAGGTTCGCGCCAAGTTCACGAACGACCATACGGACCTGACGCCTGACAGCTACATGGACGTGGACTGGAAGTCGGTCGCCATGGTCGGGACGGGCCGCGGCCTGTCGAACCGGTCGGAAGTCAGCCTCGCCAAGCCTCTGGGTGAAATGCTGGCGGACTGGATCGCCGAGTATGAGGCGATCAACGGACGGCTGCGGACGGAAGCTGAACAGGCGTTTGCGGAGAACGTGACGGACGGCGCCAGCGGGGCGCGCGAGATCGGCAAGGTTCTGTTGACCGCCGTGCGCGACGAGGAACGCGCATTCGTGTGTGCGCCGGAGGGTGTGTCGAAGACCACGAGCCTGTTCAAGAAGCATCAGCGCATCGCGGGCTGGCTTGAGGTGTCGGAGCATCCGGCGGGCGTGATGTATGCCTTCGGCGACTACAAGAACGCGCAGGACAAGGCCGACGAGTTCAACAAGTTCGCGAACGGCGCGCTCTATCATGCCGTGGTGATCCGGTCGTTTGATCGGGCCTACAAGGACGCTTGCGATCAGCTTGGGATCAGGCCCCTGACGCTTGCGGATGCGGCCGGGTATGGCGTCGGCAATCTGTGGCTGGCCATCGAGAAGTATCAGCCCGCCGTCATCACCGAGTTCGCGGCGATGCACGAGGCGATGTGGCGCGAGGTCGGCGACCGTCGCCCGGTGTTCTTTACGGTTCATGCGGTCGCCCACAAGTGGGCCATGACCTCGCAGACCCGTCTGATGTGGGCGCCGTCCTACTGGCTGGGCCAGCGCGACGCAGACCACACGAGACTGTGCCGGGGGGAGATGAACCTTGGCCTTCTCGTTCATGACGAGGTGAAGGCCGACAATCTGGTGGCCGCCTACCCCAAGGCCCTCGTGGATTGGGTCAAGGACATGACCGACAGCAACGTCGATGTCTGGCACAAGGACGCGACCATGGTCAGCCGCTACAGCGACTTCATGGCGTTCCAGACGGCCAACGGCGGGCCGATCCTGCACGAGGTTCAGACCAAGATTTCGTTCGAGGAAGCCTTCGACGTTTTCCAGACGGCGAACTACTCGGAATGGAGCGTCGTCGTGACGGCGGACTCTGGGGAGTATGCGGCCGACGACGAGCGGTCGATCTACGGCAAGCGGATCGGCAAGGAATGGTGTTTCAGGGAGCGTGATTGGCCGCTTGAGGCGGCCAAGCGCACGGTGATCCTGACGACCGAGACCGTGCCTCTCAAGGTGGCGAAGCGTCTCAACGATGCGAGCAATGTGTCGTGGACGATCTATGACCTCGACACGCCCCGGATCGTGCGGGATGCGGTTGAGACCTACCCCAAGAAGAACATCACGGCGAAGAGTCTGGTGAAGGTCTGCGCCGGGTGGCGAGCCGCCAACCCGACGCACTTCATCGTGTCGAACAAGGTCGCGGCGATCCCCGACACGATGACCCATGCCCGAGCGCGCGGGTCTAACCGGCTGATGGGAGAGACCATCATGCAGACCATGACCTACTGCTCGCCGGAAGAGTTCGAATATCTGGAAGCGTTGAACGCATGGTGCGGGACGGACGATCTCGTGCGCCATCGCCACATCGACGAGTTCAATCAGACGGCGGGCCGGAACCTTGGGTTCAGGAAGCGCGACGGCGCCCGTCACATTCTGCTCGTGAACCGCAACCTGTTCGAGCGTCTGACCGGAGAGCCGAAGGCTCGCATCCGCTACGCAATGGAAGTCACCCTGACCCGCACCGGCAAGGCGGCGGCGAAAGCAAAGGGCAAGACGACGTTCGGCGCCGCGCCAGCGGACCTCGTGTCCGATAGCCAGTTGAAGCTGATGGCGTTGTCCGCCGCCCTGACGGAGGGCGCCCGCCGTGCTGCTTAATCACGAGAGAAAGACCGTCTGGCAGTGGGTCCATGGCGACCGTTCGCTGTTGCCCGCCCCATGCTTCTGTCCAGACTGCAAGTCGCCCCTGTCGGCGGTGCGGGGAAACAATGCGGTCTGGCACTGGCGCCACAAGGCGAGCCAGCGCGATGCTGGCGTAGTTCGGATTGTTCGCAGCGAACCGTTCGCCGTAGCGCAGCACCAAATCATCGTCGGCTTCGCCTTCAAGGGTGGTGTCACGGAGCGAGCGGAAGGCGTTGCTCATAGTCATGCCTTCACCCGGCTCCAGCACACCCGAGCGGACGTTCTGTTCGATGGCGTCCGACACGTCTTCGCCACGGCTGGCGCGGGACCACAGGTCCATCGTCAGTTCGTCCTTGGTTGCCTGACGCGCCTGTTCGGTCTTGCGTTCGGTGTCACCCTCGATGCTGTCGATGGCATTGAGGACGCGGACCTGTTGAGCCGGGTTCAGAAGTGAGCGGCCGGGCAGTCGCGGACGGCGAGCCGGTTCGATTTCCGCCGATGCTGTCTCGACAGTTTCAGCCGGAGCCGCAGCCATCGCTTGGGTCTCGGAGCCGACCATTGAGCGCGGGTCTTTCCGCTCGCCTTTGGCGTCGCGGTAGGTCCAGTGCAGGTGCGGCCCGGTGCTGTTGCCGGTGTTGCCAGATGCGGCGACCTGCTGGCCTTGGGACACGGTATCTCCGACCTTCACGCCGATGTTGTCGAGGTGGGCGAAGCCTGTCGTTGAACCGTCTGCATGTCGGATGATGAGGGTCTTGCCGCCACGGCCACGGACGCCCGCGACTTCCACCACGCCATCGGCCGGAGCCGAGACGGCGGTGCCAACCGGGACCGGAATGTCGATGCCGCCATGATTGGTCGAGGCTCCCGGCAGAGGGGCGCGACGGGCGCCGATCCCAGAAGACACATTCGAGATGTTGGCGAGAGGCGCAGCATAGGTCTGGCGCGTAGGCGCCGCAGCCGGAGCAGCGGGCGTCGGCGTTTCCACCGGAGGGAGCGGCTGACCTTCAATCGTGTTGTTGAAAGCGATGACATCGGGGTCTGTCGGGTCGCGAGCGTCCAGCAGGTTTTGAAGGACGGTCGTGTCACCCGTCTCTTGAGCGTAGGCCACGACGCCGTTGACGAGTGCTTCTTGCACCGCGTCACCGTTCAGACCCGCTTGGGTCAAACGGCTGCGTTCGGCCGCGAGGTCGAAACCATCGCCACGCTGTAGGCCAGACACGGCGTTGCTGACGGTGAGGTCCAGCAGTTCCTTGTCGGTTTTCTCCTTCATCATCGCGTTGGCGCGCGTATCGAGATCGCCAGACCAACGGATCAGGCGTCCCGCGACCTGACGCTGAACATCGGGTTGAGTGAAGAGGTCGCCGGATTCGGCGATGAACTCTCGGTTCCGCTCCATCATAAATTCGTCGATGTCGTCGGGCGTCGCCCCGCTGTTGATGCGGCGTTCGACTTCCTGCGCGGTCTCGGTCTCGAACTTGGTTTGGCGAGCCGCCGCTGTGGTCGAGTAATAGGCGCGTTCGTAGGCGACCGACTGTGCCATGGCCGGGTCCATGACGCCGCCGGATGCGGCGTCGGTCTGGCCCTGTGCGAAGTCATCATCCGCCTGAACGCGGCGTTCGGCGATGTCGTTTTCGTAGAAGGCTGCTGCGTTCTGGCGAGCGAGGCCGAAGAAGTCGCGGAGGGCGTCGGACTGACCGCCGTCGCCCCGGAAGGCGGAACGGAGGTCGGCGGTGACGCGCACGTCCTGCGCGCGGGTCTCGCGGTTGATGGGGAGGATGGCGTCACGGTTGTTCGTGATGCGGTCCTGTGCGGTGCGGCGGATGCTGTTGCGGGAAAGATCAGCCATTCAGAGACGGACCTTTCGAAGCCGCGTCTTGAGACAGCTTGATACCCTTGCCTTGGTAGTAGCCGCCGACGCCAGCTTGGGCGATGCGGAGGCCAGCCCCGAGGATCGTGGGTCGAGAAATGCGGGAATACATGGAGTTCGCTTCGGCGACGGCCGCTTTCTGCTGGTTGTCAGCATTGATGTTGGTGCGCTCGGCGGCGAGCGAGTTCTGCATGACGGAATCGTTCAGAAGGTCGGTCACGCTACCGCTGATATTTAGCCCGGCTTGACCGGCCGCGACCTTGATGCGGGCCTGTTCGCGTCGAGCCTGACGCTGGCGGTCGTTCAGTTCGGCGACCTGCTGAGTGGCGATCTGCTCTTGCTGTTGTGCAAGCTGCTGGTCGATGGCGCGGGTCTGGTTTTTGGCGGACTGGATTTCGCCGATGACTTGGGTGGCGGTTCCGACGACGGCGAGGGTCGTCATGACCGTGATCGGATCACAGATGGGTTGGTCCCTCCCTTGTATGAGACATGAGGTAGAAGGGGCGCCGTTCGCGCCCGTGGGTGAGATCGACTTGTTCAATCTCGAACCCGGCCCAGAGCAGCCAGTGAATGGACTGGTGATTGCGGGCGTCGATGTAGTTGGAAAGGTGGGGCCAGAAGAGGTGCCAGCGATCCACGAAGTTTGGGGTGGCCCGGCCAATGGCCAGCTTTGCTCGCGGCCTTTCCATGCCATTCGCGCCGATCATCCAGACGATCCCGCCGTCAGCCGCGCCGAAGACGCAGATGGCCTTGCCGCTGTCGGTGATGATCCAGCCGTCAACGGACTGCATGACGCTGACCGTGAGCAGATGCAGCGGGTCAGGGTCTTCCATCTTGAGCATGGGATTGGTGGCTTTCATCTCGTCCCAATCGCCGGGGCGAAGGTCGGCGCAGATGTCTTCCAGCCATGCGATGGTCTGCTCGGCCGACACGTCGGCGAGGTCGTGAAATTCGATCATATGAAAGGTGGGTCTGACCGCCCGAAGGCGGTCAGACTCGTGCGCGATTGTTGTAGGTCGCTTCCCACTCTGCGCTGATGAAGGTGGAGGCGAACGGCGTGTCGTTCTCGATGCGGATGCGCGCCAACTGGTTCTGACCGAACACCATGAAGCGGTATCGGCCGGTCCCATAGGTCGGCGTGTTCAGCTTGAAATGCCCGGCGCCGATGGTGCGGCCGGTCATATCCGCCAGCTTGGTCGGCACAACTTCATCGACGGTATCGTCTGACCCATAGGGCGCGACGAGGGTCTTGAAATAGGCCGTGTCGGCATAGTTCACCGTGAAGGATCGCATGACCTGACGGCCGGTCGTGACGGCCACGCCATCGGATCGGCGGACGAACTGTTTCGAGAACTGGAAGGCGAAGGTGTAGCCCTCGCCGACGATCACCGGCGCCATGATCTCCGACCCCGGCACAGACACGATGTTGTCCGTCAGCCATTGGTAGGTCGTAGGGTCGATGAGCGTTTCCTGACGCCCTCCAAACCCTGCTGTGCGGACCATCTGAAAACGGTCTTTGGCTGGGCGGAACGGGAGGGTGAAGTAGGTTCGGTTCTCGGTCGTGTTGAACTCGCCGGTGACGACGGTGCGACGGTCGAGGTGGATTTGAGCGGTAGTCTCGGCCGGGATCGCGCCCGACTGAAGGTTGATCTTCTCAAGCCACAGGCCATCGGCCCGCTGCATGACGAGGAACAGCACGCCCTTGAGATAGGCGCCCGAGACGATCTTCGTGCCGGTCCCGAAATCCCACTGGTGCCAAGCCGACTGCGCCTTTTCGTCCGAAGAGGACCAATAGAACTGATAGACATAAACGCTCTGAGGCGATCCATGCGTTAGCGCAAAGAGCGTATTCAAATCGTCCGCAGCGATCAGGCCATGGACACCGGCCGGAATGTAGGTCGGGCAATGGGCGGTCACGTCGGCGGCCGAGGTCGCGTCCGTGCCAGACAGGCGGGTGTATTCTCGGATGCTGGCGAAGCCGGAGCGTTCGACCGCGAAGTAGATTTCGGAGCCGAGAGCCGCGAGGCCAGCAGACGTGTTGACGGTGTAGTTCGTGGTCGGCCGCATGGCGATGGAGGCGGTCGTCAGGCCCATCTCGCCGTTGGTCAAAGAGAACTGCGTCTGGTCCGAGGTCAGGAAGATTCCGTCGTTGTGAGCAACGGCGTCGAAGAGCTTGGCCACCTTTGTCGAGGTCGCTCCGACTTCGATCCGGTCGGTGTCCAGATAGTCGAGTTGATCCATGCGCCAGAAGTTTCCGAACATGCCGGATTCCGACATGACCACGGCTTCGTCGAACAGGAACGAGAGGCGGTTCTGATAGAAGAACACCTTCTGGATCGTGCGGCCGATGAAGCCCGGCGTGGGGTTCGTGGACTCATCGCCCAGACGACGCGGCGCCCATGAGAAGGGGGCGAAGGTGAAAGTGCCGTCCGCTTCCGAGATCAGCGCGTGAGGCATGGTCCGGTAGTCGATGGCGTTGACGAGGCCCGGCATGACGCACTGTTTCCAGACGCCGCCACTGCGACGCAGATAGTAGCTGACGAAGCCGGAGCTTTCGTCGCCTTGAACGCGGTAGACCGCGCCTTCCGCCGCCGTTTCAGGGAGCTTGTCGGATCGCTGAACCGTGCCGGTCAGATAGCCGCCAGCCGGGTTCGGCTCATACTGGTAAGGGGCGCCGGGACCGAATGCGACGCCGTTGGCATCGGTGCCGTAGTGGCGGTTGACCCAGATTTGGTAGGCTTCGTCAGGCTGCTCGTCATCGCCGAGTTCGCCCATGGCGCAGACCTTCCGGCGGTTCACGAGGAAGCTGTAGTCGGCGACCGTGAACATCGACAGGTCGCCCGCATAGTCGGCGATCCCTTCCAGATAGCCCCAACCGCCGGGAGCGTTCACTTCGCGCTCTTGACCGGTCTGACTATCGAAGACGCGGATGCGTTCGTCCGTGATCGTGACGACGTATTGCTCTTGGGTGTTGCGGTTGATGGTGTGGACGAAGACGTTGTTCGGCGCCGTCTCCATCAGCCGGGCGACACGCTCGGTCGGGGGCCGTTTGCCGAGACCGTCCGCGATGGACGACCAGCCGTTCAGTTGGCTTTCGAGTTGGTCAGTGGACCGGACGAGATCGGATTGCTGGGAGACGCCGCCGATGAGAGCCGGGATAGCCCCGGTCATCAGGCTCATTCAGACCCCCAGACCCGGCGGCCACGGATCAGCTTTCGGCCGATGTGGGCCGTGTTGAAGATGTTGATGTCGGAGATCGCGGTCTGGTCGCGGCGCAGGTTGATCCAAGCGCGCTGCTCGTCCTCTTGGGCGAAGCGTTCGCGTTGGGCGTCGCCGACGAAATCCGCGAGGAAGAGGCGGCCAGCTTTGACGGTGGCGTAGACACGGGCCAGTTCAGGCAGGGCGTCGTAGCTATAGGACCAACGGATGCGGACCTTGACCGGCTCGCTGATCGTCCACGTCAGTTTGGCCTTGTCCCAGAGGCACATCTGTTCGCGGGTCGGGTGGAACCGCTGAACAAGGTTCTGGCGCGGGTCCATCGGATTGATGGACATGGCGCCCGCCGGGATGGCGATGACGCCTTCGACATCGGGCGTGAGAACGTAGTTCTCGTCGGTATTGAACGAGAACCCACAACCACGTCGAGGTCGATGACCGAGTTCGGCTGGACGAAGAACTTAATGTCCGACGTGATCGCGGTGTAGGCGATCATCGACTCGTTCAGTTCCTCAAGTGCCAGAAGATCGCCGATGTATTCGGTGACGTGCGAGCGGCCGTAATCGTTGGCGGGGATCGCCAGCCAGCGGAGAGCCAGCCAGCCCGACTTCTCAATCGGGGTCTCGCTCTCCGAACCGGGGACGCGCTTGCCGTTGATCTCTTGATATTGGGCGTGGTTCTCGCCGCGCTTTTCGATGGCCGTGTAGACATCGACGGTCTGATCCTTCTCGGGATCGAGCGTCAGGCCGACAGCGGTGCGGGTCTCGGCCGAGAGCGTCGAGACATGGACGCTTTCGCGGGCGATGATGAGGATCGGGACGCCCCGGCTATCGCGCTTCACGACATACTGGTCGAGGCGATAGATGCGGGGCGTATCCTTTAGCGGGATGTGCAACAGGACGTTGCCCGCGATCACGAGGTGACGAAGCACTTCGGCCAGAACGGCACGGGCGCGACGGTCATCCAGAAGGTTGTTCGCCGACTGTGCGAACTGCGCCAGTTGGACATCGACCGCGTTCTTTTCCTCGCCGGTGAACTGCGCCACGGCGGCGTCCACGTTCAGGCGGAAGAACCCGACATTCGTCGGGAACAGGGTCATCAGAAGACGAGCCGACAGGCTGCGGACGCCATCGGCGCCAACGCTCTGATAGGGTTGGGTCGGAGTGTAGTGTTCGTTCTGACCCTCAAGCGGGATCAAACCGGGGATGGTCACACGCGCGGCGGTGCGCGCGTTCTCCAAGACGGTAGAACGTGCAGCCGCGAGTGCACTGAACCGTGCGGCTGCGGTTTTCATGCGGGATTAGGTCGCTTTCAGAGGGTCATTCGGCCAACCAGCGAGAGCGTGTCGGTGGGGCGGGTGACGGTATTGGTTTGGGTGCCGGTCAGACCGCCGCCCGAAAGGGTCGGGGTCAGCGGAACTGTCGCGGTTCGAGGCGCGGTCGAGGCCGTGCCTGACGCTCCGCGCGGGATGGTCAGGGAGCGGACGCCGCCTGTGCGGGCGCGTTCAATCGCGGGCAGACCGTCGAGGTAAGGATTGGTGATGATCGCCGGTTCTTTGTCGGCCGGTGCGGCGACGACCTTCGGCTTTTTGACGAGGCACATGGTCAGTCCTCCTTGCGTTTGAGGGAGGCTTCGAACTCCCGGCGCATCTGGAGGGCGACGGCGCGTTGGCCCGCCTTGAACATGATGGTGTCGAGGGTGTCGCCAGCCTTCGGCTCCGGCTCGGGGAACTTGAAGTCGAGGTATTCAAGGAACTCAGCGACCGTCACAGGGAACGGCCGAGAGTGGGCGTAGGCGGTGGGCTGGCGGTGTCTCACGCGGCGGGCTTGTCTTTCCAGACGATGCCGAGAACGCCGCCAACTGCGGCGCCGATGGCCAGCGCGACATCGACATAGGTCGGGTCGATGCTCATGCCGAAGGCGGTGGCGAGGGCCACGAGGCCGACGTAGGTGCTGCGCTCTTTGAGGCGCGGAAGGATGTAGTCGCGGACGAAATTCATGGCGTCAGCCCTTTCGAGAAAATGGATTGTGGGGAGGCATCCGGGGTAAAATCGGGGATGCTGAAATCAGAGGGCCGCTGGGCGGCGAGGATCGACGAACTGCTGGCGCCACACGTCGCGGCGCCACCGCCAGTCAAGGTTCGTCAGAAGAGGGTCGGTGTCGAAGAGACGGCGAAGTGCGACACCTGCGATGCGGAGTTCACCTATCAGCGGATGGGGAAGCCACGCAGCTTTTGCAGCAACGGCTTGCACGCTGAAGAAGTCAGTGCAGCAAAAACGAGAGGCCCGCGCACGTCTTCGGAACCCCACATCCTGAATGCGACGGCGCCGAGGTCGTCGGCTATGGAGATCACCGTCCCGCCGGTTGGTTCACGCCCCATGACGTAGAGGTCATTCCATTCATGCTCGATCCCTTGGGCCAAGAGCCATGCGGAGGCTTCATCGGCGAGGTCAGTCGGCATGAGGAAGTGAGAGACCGGCGACTGCATCAGCCGCACAAATCCGACGATCACATCGACATCAGGGATCAACGTAGCGGCGCAGTTCATTTTCCGCATAGTCGCGGATCGCCTGAACGTGGACGGTATGGTCGGCCTCCGCATCCGACATCAAGCGGAGCGAGCGGCTGACTTCTTCGTGGGGGTCGATCCCTACGCCCAACGCCATAGCGACTGCGGCGAGGAACGTGGCGCGAATCTGGTCCGCCGGATCAATGCCAGACACACGGTCCAGAACGAGAAAGGCGGGTTCGCGAAGAACGGCGACGGTCGATGCGCTTCGAACTCTGTCGCCGAGATTAGGGTCGGAGAAGATCATAGGTTTCGGTCTCTTTATAGGTGTCCATCCTTTGCGTTAAAGCACTCAATGGAAGAGGTAATCGGATCGGCGGACCTCGTTGATGTCGAAGTCCCCCATGGCCGGAAGGGGCGGGAGCTTCGCGGCGAACGCTTCGGGAAGCTGGGCGATCAGTTCGTCGCGAAAGATGGCCAGACGATCCACGCTGTATTGATCCGCGAAGGTGTCGCGCAGGATCGAGCGCAGTTCGAACACGCGGGCGGCGTGGACGCCGAAGCTGTCATGGACCACGGACAGGTCGAAGATACCGGCCTCGCGACAGGCATTGGCCACGGCCATCAGGTGTGCCGCATCCATGGAGTGGATGAAGTTGGGGCTGATCCCGTTGGCCTGACGCTGGCCGTCAATGCCGGGGGCGTCATGGCGCAGCTTGAGCCGCATCATCTTGTTCTTGTGATAGACCTTCACGAGCGACGAGCGGCCCTTCGGATAGGTCTGGAGAACCGGAAGGCCCGCCGGTGTCGTCCACCAAATCGGCAGACCGGCGGCGGTCATCACCTTGGCCGCTTCGCGCAGCCAAGCCATGGCGGTCGAGGCCGCGATGACGGTGCCGGAGATCGCCTCCCACAGGGCGTAGGACATGTAGAGGGACGAGGCGTAGTTGTCGGCCGAGCCGAGATGGGGCTGGCCGCTGGCGTCCAGTTCTCGCAGCGTCTGATAGATCATGTCCGTCATCCCGAAGCGCGTCGCGCTGTAGGTGAAGGTCATGCAGGGACGCTTGGCGATCTTGCGCGTGACCAGTCCGCCCCGCCACGGGAGAGCGCGTTCGTCCTCATCCTGATCGGCGAGGGCTTGGGCCTTCGCCGCAACGTCCGAGTAGATGTCCTGCGGCCTGTCGTCGGGCATGAGGTTGACGGCCTTGGCCCCGACCGGATCGCGGAGCATGGCCGAGAAGTGTTGTAGCCCGCTGTTCGAACCGTCGAGGCTGATCGGGAGGTGGCTGATGAAGTCGGCGCCTTCGCGGATGTAGCCCGACCATTCGATACAGGCGGCCAGAGCCATGAAGGGGCTGTCCGCTTCCGCCCAGAAGCGGGCGCCGTCGAGAGGGTTGGTCGCGCTGTCGAGGATCAGATGCTCGTTCGCCCAGAACCAGTTCATGCGCTCGTCGTGAGAGACCTTATCCACGCCGAAGAGACCGGCGATGTGGATGGCGAGCGCACCGGCTCCGGCGTCGGTGATCGGGTGGCCTTCGGCGAAGGTCAGGAGAGCCTTGCAGATGTCGTCGCCCTGCGGGTTCGGACCGGAGGACGGGATCGGATAGACGCGGCCCCGGAAGTCCACGCTGTGTGGGAAATAGATGGCGGCTTCGTCCACGAACTTGTCGGCGACCCATAGACGCTGACTGATCGCCAGACGCTTCGCCAGATTGGCGGCGTTGAGGTCGTGGATGTCGGCGGCCTCGCGCTTCCAGCGGGCCTTGACCTGTTCGTCGTGGGCGAACTCCGGCGGGCGGGGCGGGAGGTCGAGCGGCTGACGGTTGGGGAGACCGCCCAGCACACCGCCACCGTCCCAGATTTCGCGCACGACATCGAGGACCGCGCGATTGATTCGCCAAGCCGTGGACTGCACCGTGTTCACGGCCGAGTAGACGGCGGACATTTCCACCGTGCGGAGGTGTTCGTGATAGGCGGCGTTCGTCTGCTTCACGAGGCGGGCGCCCGGCGTCTTGGTGACGTAGCCGCCACGGAAAGGCGTCGTCCACCGGCGAGGGGGGACGATCATCGGCAGGTGCATCGGCTCCAACAGTTCGCACCGGGCGTGTTGCTGTTCGAGCCAGCGGTAGACAGCTTCGGTCGGGCGAATGATCTTCGTTCCACGGGCGATGGTCTCGACGGTGAACAAGCCGGTCGCATCGCAGAACAGTTCGAGGGCCTTGGCTCCCGCGCGGACGCGCTGCTGCACGGTGAACGTCCGGTCCACCCCGTGAGCGATCATGATGTTGTTGATGCCCTTGCGCTTCTTGCGCGTGACCAGAGACGACGACTTCCGCTGCGATTTGAGCAACGCCTTGAAGACATCCTTCCGGCTTTGACGAAGACCATCCATCTGGATGTGGTCGATGAAGGCGTCGGCTACAGCGATGCAGGTGACGGTGAACTTCTTGCCGGTGGCCGCTGCGTCGAGGGCGACACGGCCCGTCAGATAGGCGGCTTCTTCCGCGCCGATCTGGGAGAGGATCAGGTGAGCATCCACGCCGCGCGCGGCGCCGCCATGATCGACGCGCTCGACAAACTCGCGGATGGCTCGGGCCGTGGGTTCCGTCGCCAGCTTGAGAAGCTGACGGCCGGGCGGGAGGTCGGCTTCATCGTCCGGTGCGCGAGCCTCATTACGCCACGGCATGGGGCGGTTCGAGCGATAGCGGCTGGCACCGAGCGCGCGTGACTCGTTCTCAAGGTCGATCTGGCGAGCGACTTTCTGTCGATAGGTTTCCTGTTGCACGACGATATTTAGCCGTGCGGGGCCGGGGCTTAAGGCGGGTCAGAACGCCATGAGACGCAAAGGCGCCAACATTGCGTTGACAACATCTAATGCGCTATGGCACACAGCATCTCGTCAACCCCGAACACAGGAGACACGCATCCTAACGCTCTTTTCCGTTGAGGAGATGGGTGACTCAAGGCAATCGTTTGGCAAACCCGTTGAAGGAAGCCCGCCGATGGCCCGTCGCCGTAAATCCCCCGAAGAACTTCAAGGCTCTGTCGTCGAGGGCGTAGACCTGACCACGCCAAGCCGCCTCAAGGAGGGGGCCGGGCAGTTCATGGCTTTCGCCAAGGCTCTCCAGACCATCGCTTTTGAAATCCCGGCGCGGACTTCGCTGCGTCAGGTTTATGCCTTCGCGCTGATCGTCGAAGCCAATAGCCTCGGCAAGTCGATCATCGTCAGCGACCTCAAGGAGATCGCGGGCGCAGACAAAACCGGCGAGCCGATCTTCGGCCAATCCATCGGCCGGTCCTATCAACTGCTCATGGAGCCGACAAAGCGCGACCCGGATGGGCTGGGCTGGATCAAACTCGAAACCGACGAAGACGACCAACGGCGCAAGATCGTGCGCCTCACTCAAAAGGGAGAAGCCATCGCAAACCAACTCCGGCGCACCATAGCAACTGCCACCAAGGACGGAGACCATGGCGTTTCAGGCTAACATCGACACTGCATGGGACGTGAAGCAACGTCCTAACGGCATCTACATCGTGGAGTTCAGGGGCGAGGACGGGCAGCGTCACCGCGTCTCGACCAAGAGCCGCGACAAGCGCGTGGCGATCATGATGGCGCCGCAAATCGCGCTCGGCATCACGGCCGAGCAGATGGCCAAGCCCGCCGTGAAGAAGGACGAAGAGGGTAAGCCCAAGGGCATGACCATCAACGACCTCTTCGACCACTGCGAGAAGACCGTCTGGAAAACCCATCGCTCGCAAGCGACCCTCAAATCGACCGTCAAAATCCTGCGTGAGATTTGCGGCGAAGACCTGCTGTCGGACCTTCATGCCTTCCGGCTGGAAGAGATCGCCGAGACGTTGGCCCTTCGGGGCGGACGCAAAGGCGGACGAGCGGCACCGGCCACGGTGAAACGCAAGCTGGAAGTCCTGTCGGGCGCCCTCGACAAGGCGACGAAGATGCAGGGACCGGACAAGAAACCGATCCTGTTCGCCAAACCCCCGTTCCCGACGATCAAGGTCAACAACATCCAAGAACGGACGCTGACCAAGGCCGAAGTCGCCGCCATCTTCAAGGTGATCGGAGACTATGAGATCGAGAACCCGGCCCACGATTGGAAACGGTTCGGCTGCTTCGTGCGATTCCTATTGGACACCGCTTGCCGCAAGGGCGAAGCCCTCATGCTTCGCGACGAATGGATCACGGTCGATGCAGACGGCGACACGATCATTTCGTGGCCTCGTTTCCGTGACGCCACCCCGGCGGAACTGGCGCGCACCGGCCTCGACAAGATCGAGCGGCTCAAGAACGGCAAGGCCAAGACGCTCCCGGCGTCACAGTCCATCGTGGATATGCTTCCGTTCCTGCGGATGCTGTCGCCGGATGGTCGGCTGTTCCCGTGGCACACCTCGACCATGGATTGGAAGTGGCGTCGGGTCCGCGAGGGCGTGAGGAAGGCCGGGCAGAACATCGACGATGTGAAGTTCCACACCTTGCGTCATACGACGATCACGGACATGCTTCGCAACAAGGAAAGCCTGACTCTGGTCAGCCGCTTCGCCGGGCATAGCAGCGTGAAAATCACCGCTGATCGCTACGGCCACATCATCGCCGACGACCTCAAGGGATTGGTGAAGGGCAAGCAAGAACGCGATGCCGCATAGTGCGTCAACGCAACGTCCGATAAAGTCACGGGTAATCGTGCCAGCTTGGCACGGTCCCGTGGATCAAAAGCCCGGATTTGCTGGATTGTGTGGCACCGTCTCCGCCATTCCTCTTAGAATATGGGCCGACAGCAGCCACCCGCCGCGCAAAGGGTCAGTTGGCTTCGCGCGTCATGTCGCCGTTGAAAACGACCACCGTGTACGACTAGCTGAAAAGACGCCACCAGGGCTTCCAGGGGGTCAGGTGGTGTTCGTGGTGGCGGCCGAAGTGGAAGCAGGTCAGCAGCGACAGGACCGGGCCGAAGGGGCTGGTGCGGGCGTTGTGATGGTCGGGGAAGGCTTCGTTGGTATGCCGGTGGGGCAGCCAGGTGCCGAAGGTGAACAACTGAAGCGCCGAGAGCAAGGCGGGCGCGGCCCAGAAGACCAGAAGATTGGGTGTGCGGGCGCCGAGGATCAGCACGGCGACAGCCACGAGAACCGTCAGAACGGCCAGTTCTCGCCAGCCGAAATAGGTGCGGAAGAAGCCGTAGAACCAGGGCAGAAAGGCGCGGGGGGCGTCGGCGTGAAAGTCGGGATCGTCCGCCGTGCCAGGCGCCGCGTGATGGGCGTGATGGGCCGTCCTCAACGGCGCGAACCGGAAACCGGCGTAGAGGGCCAGCGCCAGGCTGCCGATCGCCGTGTTCAGCCGTGGGCGTCCCGGGGCCAGCGAGCCGTGCATGGCGTCGTGGGCGACGATGAACAGGCCGACGGACAGCCAAGTCTGGACGGCGACGATCAGTGGAACGGTCAGGACGCTCCAGATCGTCCAGCGATGAAAATAGACGCCGTAGATGTGCAGGCTCAGCCAGGCCGCCGCGATCAGGCCAGCCAGCGTCAGGCCGATCAGGGCTTGGTTTGGGACGACCCGTGACATTGGCGTGACGGCGGACATGGCGCGACACTTAGCGCATCGCGGCCCGGTAAGCATCCTGTTCGCTTGCCGCATGCGTCCGCGCGTGCCACCTGTCTGGAATGCAGGTCGACGCCTTTGACACTTCCGCGCCGGACCTTCTGCTGGTCGGCGGCGGCCTGGCCAATGGCCTGCTGGCGCTACGGCTGTCACAGGTCCGTCCTGATCTGGATATGCGAATCGTCGAGGCGGCGCAGACCCTGGGCGGGGTCCACACCTGGTCCTTCTTCGACAGCGACCTGACGCAGGATCAGCGTGACTGGATCGCGCCCTTGGTGGTGCATCGCTGGCCGGGATACAGCGTCCGTTTTCCCCAGTTCGAACGCGCGCTGTCGACGCCCTATTGCAGTGTCACGGCCGAACGGTTCGCGGCGGTGGTCGAGGCGGCCATGCCCGGAAAAATCATGCTGGCCGCGCCAGTAACTTCGGTGTCGCCGACCGAAGCGGTGCTGGCTGATGGACGGCGCCTGAGCGCCAAGGCGGTGATCGATGGGCGCGGGCCGACCGCTACGCCGGATCTGGCGCTGGGTTTCCAGAAGTTCGTCGGGCTGGAGGTGCGGCTGGCGGCGCCGCACGGTCTGACCACGCCCATCGTCATGGACGCCTGCGTCGATCAGGCCGGGGGCTACCGGTTTCTCTACACCCTGCCGTTCGATGATCGCACGCTGCTGATCGAGGATACGCGCTATACCGATGGCGATGCGCTGGATCGCGAGGCGTTTCGTCAAGGCGTCCTCGACTATGCCCGCGCGCAGGGCTGGGAGATCGAGACGATATTGCGCGAGGAGGACGGCGTCCTGCCCGTGGCGCTCGACGGCGACATCGGCGCGCATTTGTCGCGGATGGGGCCGACGGCGCTCAGCGGTCTGCGCGCCGGGCTGTTTCACCCGACCACCGGCTATTCCCTGCCGGACGCCGTGCGCCTGGCCGACCGGTTGGCGCGGGATTTCGAGCCGGCGACGGTCGCCGAAGCCATCCGCCGCCATGCGCATGACGTATGGGCCGGACGAAGTTTCTATCGGTTGCTGAACCGGATGCTATTCCGTGCGGCGCGGCCCGATGAACGATACAAGGTTCTGGAGCGGTTCTATCGCCTGCCCCAGCCTTTGGTCGAACGCTTCTACGCCGCTGGATCCACCCTCGCCGACAAGGCGCGGATCCTGAGCGGAAAACCCCCGGTGCCGATCGGCGCCGCACTGACCTGTCTGGTCGAAAAAGGACGTGCGTGATGCGGGCTGCAGTAATCGGATCGGGCTTCGGAGGCTTGTCGCTGGCCATACGGCTGCAGTCGGCGGGCATTCAGACCACGGTGTTCGAGGCCCGCGATCTGGAGGGCGGCCGGGCCTATGTGTTCAAGGACAAGGGCTACACCTTCGACGCCGGTCCCACCGTCATCACCGACCCGTCGGCGCTGGAGGAACTGTTCGAGGCCAGCGGGCGCAAGCTGTCGGACTATGTCGAACTGCTGCCGGTCGCACCTTTCTATCGGCTGTGCTGGGAAGACGGCGACGTCTTTGACTACGTCAACGATCAGGATGAGCTGGACCGCCAGATCGTGGCGCGCAATCCGGCCGACAAGGACGGTTATCGCAAGTTCCTGGCCTATTCGCAGGACCTACTGAAGGAAGGCTATCTGAAGCTGGGAGCCGTGCCGTTCCTGGACTTCGCCAGCATGGTCAAGGCCGCGCCGGAGCTGATGCGGCTGCAGGCCTGGCGGTCGGTCTATGACAAGGTCGCCAGCTATATTCAGGACGAGCATCTGCGTCAGGCGTTCAGCTTCCACTCCCTGCTGGTCGGCGGCAATCCGTTCGCGACCTCGTCGATCTATGCCTTGATCCATGCGCTGGAGCGGCGCTGGGGCGTGTGGTTCCCGCGTGGCGGCACCGGAGCCCTGATCCAGGCCAAGGTGCGTCTGCTCAAGGATTTGGGCGGCGAAGTCCGGCTGAACAGTCCGGTCGAGCGCATCACCATGGCGAACGGTCGCGCGACCGGCGTGGTCGTAAATGGCGAGACGCTGGCCTTCGACATGGTCGCGTCCAACGCCGACGTGGTTCACACCTATCAGCGCCTGCTGGGTCAGGAACCGCGCGGTCAGAAGGAGGGCGCCAAGCTGGCGTCGCGGCGTCACTCCATGTCGCTGTTCGTCATCTATTTCGGGCTGAAGCGCGTCCATCCGGAGGTGCGCCACCACACCGTGCTTTTCGGGCCGCGCTATCGCGAACTGATCGCCGAGATCTTCAAGGGGCCGGATCTGCCCGAGGACTTCTCGCTGTATTTGCACGCGCCGACGCGGACCGATCCGTCATTGGCCCCGGAAGGCTGCGACGCCTTTTATGTGCTGGCGCCCGTGCCGCACTTGGCCTCGGCGGACATCGACTGGGAGGTCGAGGGGCCGCGCTATCGCGACCGGATACTGGCCTATCTGGAAGAACGCTACATCCCCGGTTTGACGGCGGACCTGGACACCTGCCGCATCTTCACGCCGGTCGATTTCCGCGACCAGTTGAATGCCCACCAGGGTTCGGCCTTCTCGTTGGAGCCGATCCTGACCCAGAGCGCCTGGTTCCGGGTGCACAACCGCGACGACCAGATTCCCAATCTGTATTTCGTGGGCGCCGGCACCCATCCCGGCGCGGGCGTGCCGGGCGTGGTCGGATCGGCCAAGGCCACCGCCGCCCTGATGATCGAGGATGCGAGGCAGCCGGCATGACTGACGCCGTCCTGGATCACAGCCGCCAGTCGATGGAGCAGGGGTCCAAGAGCTTCGCCGCCGCCGCGCGCCTGTTCCCGGCGGCGATCCGGGACGACGCCTGGATGCTGTATTCCTGGTGCCGGCATTGCGACGACGAGATCGACGGCCAGGTGCTGGGCCACGGCGCGGTCGGCATCGATCCGGTGCTGGCCGGCGAGAAGCTGGACGAACTGCGTCTTCGCACCGCCGCCGCCCTGGCCGGAGAGCCGCAGACGGACCCGGTCTTCACCGCCTTCCAACGCGTGGCCATGCGTCACGGCATTCCAGCCGATGAGGCGATGGACCTGTTGCAAGGGTTCGAGATGGACGTGGTCGGCCGGCGTTACGACACGCTGGAGGACACGCTGGACTATGCCTATCACGTCGCCGGCGTCGTGGGGGTGATGATGGCGCGGATCATGGGGGTGGACGATGCGCCGACCCTGCGACGCGCACAGGATTTGGGTCTGGCGTTCCAGCTGACGAACATCGCCCGCGACGTGGTCGAAGACGCGAAGGGCGGGCGGGTCTATCTGCCCGGCGCCTGGCTGGATGAGGCGGGCGTGCCGCGCGATCAGGTCGATCAGCCCCAGCACCGCGCCGCCGTGGCCAAGACGGCGCAGCGTCTGGTGGCGGCGGCCGAGCCCTTCTACGCCTCGGCGCGGTGGGGGTTGCGCGATCTGAACCCGCGCTCGGCCTGGGCCATCGCGACGGCGCGCGGCGTCTATCGGTCGATCGGCCGCCATGTGTCTCGCGCCGGCGTGACCGCCTGGGACGGACGGACGTCGGTCGACAAGGCGGGCAAGCTGATGCTGTTGGGGCGGGGCGGTCTGATCGCCCTGTGGTGCAAGACGCTGGATGCCTGGCGCGAGCCGCCGCCGCGCCCGGCGTTGTGGACGCACGTCTGACGATCAGCGAGCCGCGCGCCGCCTCTCCGATATCAGGGCGACCGCAAGCCCCCCTGCGCCCAGACCGGCCATGACCGCCCAGGCCCCAATGACGGTCGGGGTGAATTCTCCGCGCCAGATCACGGCCTGATAGGCCTCGATGGCCCAGGCGTGGGGCGTGATCCAGCCGAGGTCGCGGAAGGCCTCGGGCATCAAAAAGCGCGGCGCCATCGATCCGCCCAGAGCGGCCAGCAACAGGACCACGAAGGTCGTGAGCGGCTGGGCCTGTTCGCGCGACCGACATGCTGCTGTCAGAGCCAAGGCCAAGCCGGCGGCGCAGGAACCGACCGCCAGGGCAGTGACCGCCGCCGCCGCCATCTGCCAGGGGGCCAAGTCAGGCAGCTTGACCCAGGCGGCGACGAAGACTGCCGCCGACTGCATCACGCCCACCGCCGTCAGCCAGACGGCGCGTCCGGTCAGGATGGGCGCGAGGCCGCCGCGCGCCAGGGCCAGGCGTGACTGAAGGCCGGATCGCCGCTCGTCCAGCCCGCCCATGGCTCCATGCATGGCGGCGAAGAAGACAAACATGACGCTGACCGCGCCTGCATAATAGGTCGCCTGCACATCACCCTGGGGACCGATCTGCAGCGTCTGAACGCGCGGGGCGGGTCGTGCGACCTGACCCGACAGGGTGGCGGCCATCGGCTCCAGTCGCGCCTGAAGCGCCGACGCCGCCACGTCCCGGCCGGCGGCGGAAACGATCACCAGTTTTGGCGGTCCCTGCGTCGATGGCTGGATCAGTATGCCCGCGTCGGCGCGACCGTCGATGACGGCGCGGTCGAAGGCCTCGCGATCTTCGACGATGCGAAGACGCGCGCCCACGTCCTTCGACACCGCCTCGCGGATCGCCGCCGTCGCGGGCGTGCGCGACGCGTCATGCAGGACGACGGTGGTGTCGATATCGCCCCGTGCGCCCGCGCCGAAGATCGCCGCGAACAACAGATAGACCAGGGGCGGCAACAGCAGGGTCAGCATCACGCCTGCGCGGTCGCGCCAAAACCCTCTCGCCCAGGCGCCCGCCACCGCCATCATGACGGAGCCTGCGACAGCTGTGCGACCAGATCGTCCAGGCCGGGGCGACGCACGGCGACCTCGCCATCCTCGCCATCGACCACGGCGGCAAGCATCTGGGCGATGGCCAACGCGTCCTCGCAGAGCCGACGCCACTCCAGCCCGTCTTCGGACGCGGTCAGCCCCGCCTGGGCGAACCATTGGGTGGCGGGGTCCGACGCCGGTCGGGTCAGGCGAATGCTGAGCAGCTGGGCCGAACCGAAGGCGCGATGGAGCAGGGCGTTCGGCGCGCCTTCCGCCAGCAGTCGTCCCTGCGCCAAGACACCGATCCGGTCGGCCGTATCGGCGACGAAGATGGCGTCATGGCTGATCAGATGGCAGCCGGCGCCGGCCTTTGCGGTTTCGCGCAGGGCGACGGACAGGACGCCGCGGGTCGCCGCATCCACCCCTTCCGTCGGTTCGTCGGCGATCAGCAGCCGCGGGCGCCCGACCAGGGCGGCGCTGAGGTTGGCGCGCCGTTTCCAGCCGCCGGACAGGGTGCGCACCGGCTGGTCCGCGCGCGGGCCGCACCCGGTCAGGTCGAGCGCGCGGTTCACCGCCGCGCCGCGATCCCGCTTGGGTACGCCGCACAGGCGCGCCGTGACATCGACGTTCTCGCGCGGCGACAGGGCCGGGAACAGGGCGCTGTCCTGCGGCGCCAGCCCGATGCGCCCGCGTGGTCCGCCGCCTTCGCCCAGGACGACGCGCCCGCGCCGCGCGGGCAGCAGACCCGAAGCGACACGCGCCACCGTGGACTTGCCCGCACCATTCGCCCCCAGCAGGGCATAGACTTCGCCCGGAGCGATGCTCAGGCTGAAGTCGCTCAGCACGGATCGGCCGTCATAGCCCGCATGGATCCCGCTCAGCGACAGGGCCGGCGCGACGTCAGACCCCAAGTTCGGCCTGCTGGAAAAGGTCCAGGACATACAGGGCCAGGGGGCTGTCATGGCCGACCGCCTCGACCGCCTTGGTCGAGGATTGCCGCACCGCCGCGCGGGTCCGGCATTCACCCCACAGATCGACGAAGGTGGTGGTGTCGTCGTCCTGGCCCACGTCCTTGCCGACCGCATCGACGGTCGAACAGACATCCAGCAGATCGTCGCAAAGCTGGAAGGCGAAGCCGATCGCCTCGCCGAAAATCGACAGCCGCGCCAGATCCTGTGCATCGCCCCCGCCGAGCAGGCCGCCGCCGCGCACGGTGGCCACGAACAGGGCGCCGGTTTTCAGATCGTTGATCTGGCGCAGGGCGGTTTCGTCGCGATCCCTTGCGTCGTCGCGCAGGTCGCGCATCTGACCCTCGGACAGACCATCAAAGCCGATCGCCTGCGTCAAAAGGTCCAAGGCCGCCAGACGCGTTTCCGCCGGCGCAGGCGTCTGCAGCACCAGACGCGTCGCCTGGTTCAGCAGGGCCACGGCCGCCAGCACGGCAGTATCCTCCCCATGGCGACGGTGCAGGGTCGGTTGGCCCCGACGCAGCGAGGCGTCGTCCATGCATGGCAGATCGTCCAAAACCAGCGACGCGGCATGGACCATTTCCAGGGCGCAGGCGTAGTCCAAGGCGTCTTCCGGCTCGCCGCCGACATGCGCCGCCGCCAGCATGGCCAGCACCGGCCGGACGCGTTTTCCCTGTCCCAGCAAGGCTTCGCGGGCGGCCGTGGACAACAGGCCGTCATGCGCCGGGGCGACCTCGGCCAGACGCGCCTGAACCTGCAGACGCAGATCGTCGGGGTCGCAGGATGCGCCCGCCAGAGGCGGTTGGCGCCGGATGCCGACGATGGCCATACAGATCTCCCATAGTCGCCGACGTCGCGTTGCGACCACGCGCCGAACCCTTATGATGCCATACGGCATCACGACCGCGTCGGATGCAACCCGCCAGGAGCCGTTTGCGATGTCCACCGACGCCGATGCCTTGATCCGGCGCAAGGACGAACACATCGACCATGTGCGGGCCGGTCGGGGCGTCAGCCAGACGACATCGGGTCTGGACGCCGTCCGTTTTGTTCACGACGCCCTGCCGGATATCGATCACGACGCCATCGATCTGGCGACGCGCTTTCTGGGGCGACCGGTCGCCTTGCCGTTCCTGATCAGTTCGATGACCGGCGGGCCGTCGCGGGCCGAGGCGATCAATGCGCGTCTGGCCGAGGCCGCCCAGGCTCTAGGCGTCGTTCTGGCGGTCGGCTCGCAGCGCGTCGCGCTGGAGACGAAGGGCGGTTTGGGCCTGGGGCTGGATCTGCGACGCCGGGCCCCCGATGCGATGATCCTGGCCAATCTGGGCGCCGTGCAGTTCGCCTTGGGTTATGGCGTCGACGAGGCGCGTCGGGCCATGGAGATGATCGGCGCCGACGCCCTGATCCTGCATCTCAACCCATTGCAGGAGGGCGTTCAGCCCGAGGGCGATCGCGATTGGCGCGGCGTGGCGAGAGGCATCGAGCAGGTTGCGGCGGTCTTCCCGGGCCGTCTGATCGTCAAGGAGACGGGCGCCGGCCTGTCGGGCGCGGTGGCGCGTCGCCTGGCGGACATGGGCGTCGCCGCACTGGACGTCGCCGGGGCGGGCGGCACCAACTGGGGCCTGATCGAGGGTGCGCGAGCCACGGGCGGTCGCGCGGAAGCACTGGCCGCGCCCTTCGCCGGCTGGGGCGTACCGACGGCGCGCAGCCTGGCAGACTGCGCCCAAGGCGCGCCGGAACTGGATCTGATCGGGTCGGGCGGCATCCGTGACGGTTTGGATGCGGCGCGCGCGATCCGGCTGGGCGCCTGTCTGGTCGGCCAGGCGGCGGGCGTGCTCGAGGCGGCGCTGACGTCGACCGAGGCCGTGGTGGATCATCTGGATCTGATGGCGGCCCAACTGCGGCTGACCTGCTTCTGCACCGGATCGGCGGACCTTGCCGCCCTGGCTCAGGCGCCGTTGCTGGAAGCGCCGCGTTTCTGAGACAGTTCGGCCTTCAGCGCGCGCGCCGAACGCACCCACAGGAAGCCGAACGACACGCAACCCTCGCGCGTCCGCACTGCGTGGTGGAGCCGGTGGGCTTGAATGCGTCGCGTCCAGAACCCCGAGCGCCCAACGATCCCCGTTGGAAACCGGCGATGCACCAGTCCGTCGTGAAAGAAGAAATAGATCAGTCCATAGGCTGTGACACCCAGGCCGATCGGCAGCGCCCAGGGCCAGACGTGCAGCCCGAGCGCCACAAAGACGATGGCCGGGGCGGCGAACACCACGGCGAACAGGTCGTTCTTTTCCAGCACGTCGTCGTGCGGCTCATGATGGCTGCGGTGCCAGGTCCACAGCAGGCCATGCATGACATAGCGATGCATCGCCCAGGCGACGACCTCCATCCCCAGGAAGGTGGCGAGGAACAGCAGGATCATCGTCGGCCAGGACATGACCCATCATAGGCGCTTTGCGGCCTGCGCGTCACGACTTGACCCGGCGCGACGTTTCGCCGTCTGTGCGCCCATGTTGAAGGATCTGGTCGTCACCACCCTTGCGCTCAGCCTGATCATCGGCGTGCGCTATCTGCTGGTCGGTGTCGTGACCCATGGCTTGCTGTGGGGCGGACCGGGACGGGGGCGTCAGCTGAACCACAGGCCGCCGGCGGCGAAACGAATCCGCGCTGAAGTCATCGCGTCCCTGATCGCCTGCCCGATCTACGCCTTGCCGGCCGCATTCGTCATCGAACTCTGGAAGCGCGGCGGCACGGCGATCTACGACGATATCCATGCCTGGCCGCTGTGGTGGCTGCCCGCCAGCTTCATCGTCTATATGCTGGCCCACGACGCCTTCTACTATTGGGTCCACCGCGGACTGCACCATCCGCGCATCTTCCCCTGGGCCCATGCCGAGCATCATCGGTCGCGCGACCCCAGCGCCTTCGCCTCCTTCGCCTTCGATCCGGCCGAGGCCATCGCAACCGCCTGGTTCCTGCCGGCCCTGACCCTCTTCATCCCGATTCACTGGGGCGTGGCGCTGGCGCTGCTGACCCTGATGACCGCAACCGCCGTGTTGAACCACGCCGGACGCGAAGTCTGGTCCGCGTCCTGGCTGAAACGCGCCCCGCTACGCTGGATGATCACCGCCACCCACCACGACGCGCACCACAAACGCTTCAACGGCAACTACGGCCTGTATTTCCAGATGTGGGATCGATGGGCAGGCAGCGAGATTTCGTCCGCTCGGCGGAGAAACGAGGGGACGCCACCGCTTTGATCCAGGATGGTGGGGCGTTCTCAGCGGAAATCGGCGGGCTTTAGGCCATGCCGCTGCAGCTTGTCGTACAGCGTCTTCCTCGGAACCTGCATTTCGGCGAGCACTGCGGATATGTCCCCACGATGGGACTGTAGCGCGTCGCGCAGCAGTTCGCCTTCGAACCTGTTGACGCGGTCGGGAAGACTTAGGCCGTGATCGGGCGCGCGGGTGTTGTCATCGAGTGACAAGGCGACGCGTTCCGCAAAATGCGCCAGTTCGCGGATATTGCCGGGCCAGTCGGCCTCGACCAGCAGGCGTCTTACGCTGTCGCTTATAGAGGGAATATCGATGCCGTGGCGGTCCGCCGCGCGACGCAGGAAGTGGGCGAACAGCAGCGGAATGTCTTCTCGCCGTTCGCGCAGGGGCGGTACGCGGAGTCTCACCACGTTCAGACGGTAATAGAGGTCTTCGCGAAAGGCGCCCCCACGTGCGGCCTCGCCGAGATCGATCTTTGACGAGGCCAGTACACGCAAATCTAAGGCGCGGGGCTCGTTGGCCCCGATGGGATGGACCTCGCGTTCTTCCAGGACACGCAAAATCTTGACCTGAACGGCCAGAGGCATGCTCTCGACCTCGTCCAAAAACAATGAGCCGTTGTGTGCGCGTTCGACGTGCCCGACCCGGCGGCGCAAGGCTCCGGCGAAGGCGCCGAGTTCGTGTCCGAACAGTTCGCTCTCGATCAGCCCGTCAGGCAGGGCGCCGCAGTTGACGGCGACGAACGGGGCCAATCGTCGCCGGCCGCCGTTGTGCAGGGCGCGCGCAACGGCCTCCTTTCCTGTTCCGGTTTCGCCTTCGATCAGCACGTCCATTCGGGCATCGGCGATCTGAGCGATGGTGGCGCGGAGGGCAATGATGGCGCGAGACGATCCCGCCAGGGGCAGCTCCTGTCCGCTGTCCGAGGCCATCGCCAGCAAGCGACGGTTTTCCAGGACCAGACCGCGTTTTTCCAGAGCGCGGTTCAAGCTGTCTTGAAGGCGCTCAAACGGAAAGGGCTTGGCGACGAAGTCGTAGGCGCCGTCCTTCATCGCTGCGACGGCGTCGGTGATGTCGCCATGGCCAGTGATCATGATGATCGGCAGGGTGGCGTCCAACGCTTGCAGGCGGCTGAGCAACTGGCGGCCATCAAGGCCAGGCATCCGCAGGTCGGTGATCACGACGCCCGGAAAATCGGCATCGATCGCTCTCAGCGCGGGTTCCGCCCCTGGAAAAGCGCGAATGTCATAACCTTCCAGGGTCAGGCGCTCGACCAAGGCATGGCGGAAATCGGCGTCGTCCTCGATCAGGGCGACGGCAGTGGGGCGGGCAAATTCCATCACGCGATCCTCAGGGTGGCGACAAAGGTCGCTCCGATGTCCTCGTCGACCAAGTCGAGCTCGCCACCGAACCCGGCGATCAGATCTCGACAGATGACCAGACCCAGGCCGAGCCCATTTGCGCGTGTGGTGACAAAGGGGGTGAACAGTTGGGCGCGCACAGCGGGCGGCACGCCTGGACCATTGTCGGAAATACTCAATCGAACACGGTCTTTTTCGCGCAAGACCTTCAGCGTTAGGCGTGGCCGATCGCAGCCTTCCAGCGCTTCTGAAGCGTTCTTGACCAAGTTGACGATCACCTGTTCCAGACGAAAGCGGTCGGCGCGTACTGTGACGTCTGCGTCGCCCTCACGGATCAACTCGACGCCGCCCTCGTCCAATCGGCCGCGCGTCAGCAGCAGGGCGCCGTGGATGGCGTCCTCCAGACGGACGATGCCGATTTTGGGATCTGACTTTCTGGAAAAGACCCTGAGGCCTTCGGTGATGGCCCCGATGCGCTGGGTCAGGTCGCTGATCCGCGCCAATGCCCCACGCGCCTTAGCGGCCTCGTCGCGATCAAGCAGAACGCCGGCGGTCTCTGCCTGGGTCTGGATGGCGGCGACGGGTTGATTGATCTCGTGCGCCACGCTGGCGACGATCTGCCCCAGCGCGGCGAGTTTGCTGGCTTGAACCAGCTCGTCACGCAGCAGTTCGCGTGCGGTCTCGGCTCGGCGGCGTTCCTCGATCTGGCGATTGAGGGCGGCGTTAGCGTTACGAAGCTCGTGGGTGCGTTCGTCGATCAGCCTTTCCAGTTCCAGCCGCGCCTCTTCCTCGGCACGGGCGCGGACAAGGGCCTGATGGCGACGACGCAGAAGCACGACGATGACTCCTGCCAGCAGGGTGACGATCAGGGCCGCAAGCGCCCGCGCGGTTGCGACGGCCATCCCAATGGATCCACGATCCGGCGACAGCAGGTGCAGAGTCCAGCCGGGCGTTTCCGTTGGGATCGCCGCATGCATCCAGCGCTGCTCGCGGCCATCGACTGGAGCTTGGATCAGACGCGGTCGATCATTGGGAGGCGTTACGAAGGGGAGGGGGCGCAACGCCTCGGGTTGGAGCGTCTGATCGGTCAATGTCAGCCGCCGTCGAAGTTCGTCCTGCGCTTCTGTGGTGCGGAAACGCCATGCCGGCACGCTGGTTATCAGCACGACGCCGCCGGGGTCGACAACATAGGCCGGCTCACCAGACGCGCGCCATTCGGCCTCGAGAGCGGCGAACTCGACCTTGACCACGACGACGCCCACGGCGGAGCCGCTCGACCCGTCAACACGCCGCGCCAGATAGAGTCCGGGCCGGCCGGACACAGTGCCCAAGGCGAAGAACTCCGCCTGGCCTTGGCGCATGGCGTTGATGAAATAAGGCCGAAACCCGTAGTCGGCGCCGACGAAACTGGTCGGCAGGCGCCAGTTGCTGGCAGCGCGGGTTCGTCCGCTGGCGTCGATGATATAGATGGCGGCGGCGCGTGTCTGACGCGCCAAGGTTTCCAGTTTAAGGCTGACTGTATCGCCTTTGGCAGTCTGCGGGGCGCTCAGCAGGTCGGCGATGTCGGGATCGCTCGCCAACGCCAGGGGCAGGGAGCGGTGCTTTTCCAGTTCGCTGCGTAGCACGGCCGCGTGCAGGGCGGCGGCGGCCTCTGTCTGCCGAGCCAGTTCGATCTTGGCATCACGCCGAGCGACCTCGCCTGCGCCGAAAGCCGCCAAGGCTGCGATCATGAACCAGCACACTGTCGTTACCAGCCAAAGGGAGCGCCAAGGTTTTCGAGCCGAGTCTGTGACCTGTGCATCCTGCATGTTCGCAGTGTGCGGATAATCGCACGATAGGGCCAGCCTTGTGGGTGAAAAACCGCACAAATATCTTAACCGATCCTCACGCTTTTCCAGAAAGTGCCTGATTTTCATAGAGAACGAGGCGTTGGATCAATCGCTTTCGCGATGATGGTTCTCGTTGGAAGCTCTATCCAACGGAGCGTGGCGAAGATCGCGCCCATCGAGGAGACTGCGGGATCACCCCCCGCACATCAGGAGCCCTTCGTGATCTCAGTCCCGTCAGAGGCCGCGCCGGTCGTTCGCCGGCCGTTCTATCGCCACCTGTATTTCCAGGTGCTGATCGCCATCGCGCTCGGCGCCTTGATCGGTCACTTCTGGCCGACGTTCGGCGAGAGCCTGAAGCCGCTGGGCGACGGATTCATCAAACTGGTGAAGATGGTCATCGCGCCGGTGATCTTCCTGACCATCGTGACCGGCATCGCCGGCATGCGCGATCTTGGTAGCGTCGGTCGCGTCGCCGCCAAGGCTTTCGCCTACTTCCTAGTCTTCTCGACTCTGGCTCTGATCGTGGGCCTGATCATCGCCAATCTGGTGCGTCCGGGCCATGGCTTGAACATCGACCCGGCGACGTTGAACGCCGGCGCTGTCGAGCAGTATGCGGCGGCCGCGCACGAGAGCACGATCGTCGGCTTCCTGATGGGCGTCATTCCCGACACGCTGGTCAGCGCCTTCTCGACCGGCAACATCCTGCAGGTTCTGTTCGTGTCGATCCTGTTTGGCCTCGCCCTTGCGTTGGTGGGCGAACGGGCCCAGCCGGTGGTCGATCTGTTCGAGACCCTCAGTCTTGCTGTGTTTAAGTTGGTCGCTATCGTGATGAAGGCTGCGCCCATCGGCGCCTTCGGGGCCTTCGCCTTTACGATCGGCGCCTATGGCATCGCATCGATCGCCAATCTGGCCGCCTTGATCGTGACCTTCTACGTCACTGCGATCATCTTCGTCGTCGGCGTGCTGGGTCTGGTGGGCGTCGCCAACGGCTTCAACATTCTCAAGCTGATCCGTTACCTCAAGGAAGAGCTTCTGCTGGTGCTGGGCACTTCCAGTTCAGAGGCGGCCCTGCCCAGCCTGATCTCCAAGATGGAACGCGCGGGCGCCGCCAAGTCGGTCGTCGGCCTGGTCGTGCCGACCGGCTATTCGTTCAATCTGGACGGCACCAACATCTATATGACGATGGCGGCTCTGTTCATTGCTCAGGCGCTGAACATCGAACTCACCATCTGGCAGCAGATCACGCTTCTGCTGGTCGCCATGCTCAGCTCAAAAGGCGCAGCGGGCATCACGGGCGCGGGCTTCATCACCTTGGCGGCGACCCTGTCGGTCGTGCCGGATGTGCCAGTCGCCGGCATGGCCCTGATCCTGGGCATCGACCGCTTCATGAGCGAATGCCGGGCCCTGACCAACTTCATTGGCAACGCCGTGGCCACCATCGTCGTGGCCCGCTGGGAGAACGCGCTGGATCGCGACGCTCTAGCGGCCGCGCTGGACGGACATCCCTTGCCGGTGGCGGCGCTGCCTGACCCTGCGGCGGGGCCTGGAGACGATCTGGTTCTCGCCAAGGACTGACGGCGAGAACGACTTTTGAATGACGGGACCGACGACATAACGACGGCCCGGGAGGAGGAAACATGAAGATGCAATCCAAGTTCGCACTGATGGCGGGCGCGGCCTCGGCTGTCCTGCTGATCTCGGCGGGAGCGGCTCTGGCTCAGGACGCCGCGCCTCAGTCCACGCCAGCGCCGGAGGGCGAGGCGGCGCAGGTCGAGGACATCGTCGTCGTCGGCTCTCAGATCCGCGGCGCCTCCACCACGGCGGCTCTGCCGGTGACCGTCGTCACGCAGGAAGAAATCATCGCGACCGGCGCCGTCAGCGGCGATGATCTGCTGCGGTCCATTCCCCAGATGGGCGATGTGCTGTTCTCCAGCGCCAACAATCCTCAAACCTCGAACGCAGCGCGAGGCGACGTCAACTCGGTCAATCTGCGCTCGCTCGGGGTGGGCAACACCCTGGTGCTCTTGAACGGACGTCGGATCGTTCAGCACCCCACCAGCCAAGGGACGTCAGACACCGGCACGGTGCCTGTGCTCAGCTACAACTCCAACGCCATTCCGGTCTCTGGGTTGGAGCGGTTGGAGGTTCTGCTGGACGGCGCCGCCGCCATCTATGGCGCGGACGCTGTCGCAGGCGTCGTGAACACTGTGCTTCAGCAGGATTTCGATGGCTTGGAGATGAAGGCCCAGTACGGCGGCGCGGAGGGCACGCATCGTCGAGAGTTCACCTTCGGGATGTTCGCAGGCAAGGATTTCGAGCGGGGCAATCTGTCGGGCTTCCTCGACTACACCAACCGCACCGCCCAGCAGGCCAGCGACGAGCCCTATACCGCCTCGGACGACCGCCGCAGCCTGTTCGCCAACGTGCCGGGCTATGAGAATTCGACCGACACCGACGGGCGCTCTTCCTATACAGCCTGGGCCAACTTCCAGACGCCGTTCCAAGTCCGTCGGGGCACAACGGCCCTGACGACCGGCGCCGGCGCCTTCCACAATCAGCCTTCCAGCTTCGGCTGCACCGCGCCGGTTGGGGGTGATGTTTGCCTGGCCAGCGGCAACATCAGCTACAGCGGCGCTGGCCGCGAGTTGCGCTACGACGGGGCGCGGGGCACCACCCAATCGCCGGACATCGAACGGTTGAACCTGTTCGTGTCGGGTCACTTCGATCTCGACAACGGCGTCACGGCCTTTGGCGAACTCGGCTATTACACGGCATCGACCCAAAACCTTCAGCCGCCGACCATCCTGCTGAACCCGCTCTGGATTCCAGCCAGCAACTACTGGAATCCGTTCGGTCCCGTCACCTTTGCCGACGGCACGCGCAATCCCAATCGTCTCGCTGGCCTGACAAACGTCCCCACAGCCGGGACGGCCGTTAAGCTGGTTCGGTATCGCTTCAACGATCTGGGCGCCCAGGTGGTGGATGTCGACAACTGGCAGTCCCGATTCCTGGGCGGCCTGCGGGGCGAATGGCGCGGCTTCGATTGGGAAAGCGCGCTGCTGTATTCGGAAGCCGAGGCCACCGACAGCTCGAACGCCGTCAATCTGACCGCGCTTCAGGCCAATCTCGCCCTGTCGACGCCCGACGCCTAAAATCCGTTCAGCGGCGGCTGTGTGAACGATACCAGCTTCGGCGATTGCACGCCCAGTTCTCAGGCCGCGATCGACGCCATCACGACCGACCTGACACGGGTCTCCAAGACGACGCTGGCGCTGTGGGACTTCAAGCTCAGTCGTGCGGATGTCTTCGCGTTACCGGCCGGACCCGTCAGTATGGCCCTGGGCGTCGAGGCGCGTCGGGAAACTCAGCGTGACGACCGCGACGCCGATCTGGACGGCACCAACGTCTTCCGCGACAGCGTGTCGGGCGAGATCAGCCAGTCCAACATCGCCGCGGTTAGCTCCAACCCCGACACCTACGGCAAGCGCGAGGTTTATTCGGCCTATGTCGAGTTTGCCGTGCCCGTCGTGTCGCCGGAGATGAACATTCCGCTGGTTCGCAGTCTCGATTTCCAACTGGCCGGTCGATACGAGCACTATTCCGACTTCGGCGATGTGGCCAAGCCCAAGATCGCCATGGCCTGGGACCTGGTCGAAGGCGTGCGCGTCCGGGGCTCGTATTCCGAGGGTTTCCGCGCCCCAAACTTGGAACAGACCAACGCGGCGCAATACGGGCGTCTATCGACCAATAACGATTACATCCGCTGTGAGGCCGATCTACGCCTGGGTCGGATCACCAACTTCAACCAATGTTCGCAACCCGCCAGCGCCTCGCTGCTGGTGTCGGGCAATCCCGAGCTTCAGCCCGAGGAAAGCACCAATCAGTCCATCGGCCTGGTTTTGCAGCCCTGGTTCATTCCCGAGCAGTTTGGCCGGTTCACCTTCACGCTGGACCGCTGGAAAATCGAGCAGGAGAAGATCGTCGGTCTGCTGGGCGCGCAGTCGAACGTCGTGCTGGACTATCTGAACATCCTGCACGGCACGCGGAACGACAACGTCAACCGCGCGGCGGTGACGGCCGACGACATCGCCTTCTTCCAGGGCAGCGGAATCACTCCTGTCGGACAGATCGTCTCGGTCGAAGACCAGTTCATAAACTTGCTGCCGCAGACGGTGGAGGGGCTCGACATCGGTCTACATTGGCGGCTGCGCGGCACACCTTGGGGCAACTTCCGCGCCAGCGTTAATGCGGCGCATCTGACGAAGTTCGACCGTTCTCCCGGCCCCTTGGTCGAGTCGCTGTTCGCAGCGCGTGAAGCCGGCCAGATCAATGCGAACACGCCGCTGCCGATCTCTCAGACCCTGTTGGCTCGCAACGGCCGGCCGGAATGGCGGGTGACGGGCTCGTTCACGTGGTCGCAAGGGCCATGGCAGGTAGGCGCATTCACCCAATACAACAGCGCCGTCACCGAAGCCGGCTTCCTCAGCGCCCAAGGTGACCCCTGGCAGGTCGATAGCCAGATCACTGGCAATCTGTATGGTCAGTATGAGTTCGGCGACAACACCGGCTTTGCGTCCGGCACAACGGTGCGCCTGGGGGCGCGCAACATCACTGACGAGCAGCCGCCGTTGACTTCGTCGGGCTATCTGGGCGCGCTCTACAATCCCTACGGCCGCTACTGGTACGCCAACATCTCCAAGACGTTCTGAGAGGGAGAGGCGCGATGACCGACCGTATTGTTCGATCTCTGGGGGCGCTGGTCGCCGCCTGGGCCGGCATCGCGCCGATGACGCAGGCGCAGGAAACGCAGACGGCCGTCGCGGCGCCTGTCGATCCTGCGCCCGCGCCAGCCGATTGCCCGGACTTCGTGCCGCGGCAGACGCGGTGCTGGTCGGGCAGGGCGGTCAAAGGCGGCTATTATTGGATCGCCGTGCCTCAGGACTGGAATGGCGCCCTGATCGTTCACGCACATGGCGGACCTCGCACCAGCGCGCCAGAACCGAACGATCCGCTGGAGGACATGGAGCGGTTCTCCATGACGGTGAAGGAAGGTTTCGCATGGGCGGGCTCGACCTATCGCCGTGGCGGCTATGGCGTACGGATGGCGGCGGAAGACACGGACGATCTGCGCCAGATTTTCTGGAACGCCTTCGGCAAACCACGTCGAACTCTGGTGCATGGCCAGTCCTGGGGCGGAAATGTCGCGGCCAAGACGGCTGAGCTCTACGCCCGCGATGCCGAGGGACAGGTCATGTGGGACGGCGTCGTCCTGACCAACGGCGTAATCGGCGGCGGGACCCGCACCTACCGCTTTCGCGCCGATTTGAGAGCGGTGTATCAGTTCTACTGCAACAACCATCCGCTTCCGAACGAGCCCCGGTATCCGCTTTGGCAGGGGCTGCCGCTAGACAGCGATCTGAACCGGGCGCAGTTGGCCGAGCGGGTCAAAACCTGCACGGGCGTGGGCCTGCCGCTTGCCGAGAGGTCGGCTGAGCAGAAGCGCAATCTGGCGGATATCCTGGCCGTGACGGGCGTGAACGAGGAACAGTTGGTTCCGCATCTGGCCTGGGCGACCTTCCTGTTCCGCGACATGGTTTTGCGCCGTCTTGACGGGCTGAACCCCTTCGACAACAGCCATACGGTCTATCAGGGTTCGCACGACGACGAGGCGTTGAACGCTGGCGTTCAGCGGTTCGCGGCTGATCCGATGGGTGTGGCGCGCTTGGCCTACGACGCGGATCTCAGCGGTCTGATCGTGGCGCCGACGCTGACGATCCACGCCAAAAACGATGCGACAGCCTTCGTCTCCAACGACGCGCTTTACAGGGAGACGGTCGCCGCAGCGGGACGATCGGACCTATTGGTCCAGACGTTCACAGACGAGTCCGAACATAGCCGCCTATCGCCGCCAGAGTACGTCGGTCTTTTCCAGGCGATGATGCGCTGGCTGGACGAGGGCGTGAAGCCGACGCCCGCTGACGTTGCCACGCTGTGTCAGGTGGCGGCTTCACGCTACGAGGACGGCTGTCATTTCGACACCACCTTCAAGCCGTCGACGGACAGCCGCGCCAACTGAAGCTGCCGCTGCGGCTCACAACGATCTGCTCCAAACGCAACACGGCCCGCAGGCGACTGCGGACCGTGTCTGTTTGTGCGTGACCTGAAAGATCAGGCCGTCTTGGCGCGGTCCTTGTCGGAGGAGCTGCGGGCCAGTTCGCGGTTCAGCCACAGGGCCAGCAGCGTGCAGATCGCGCCCGACAGCAGATAGGCGCCGGCGGCGATCAGGCCGAACTGGCTGGAGATCCACAGGGCCGCGAGGGGCGCAAAGCCCGCGCCGAACAGCCAGGCCAGGTCCGAGGTGAGGGCGGACGAGGTATAGCGGTTGGTCAGGCTGAAGCTGGAGGCCACCGGGCCCGAGGCCTGGCCGAACGACAGGCCCAGCAGGATGAAGCCGGAGATCATGAAGGTCAGCTCGCCGACCGGGCCGCCGTTCAGCAGTTGCGGCGCAAAGCCGGAGAAGGCGGCGATGCCGGCGGCCGTGATCGCCAGCAAGGTGCGGCGGCCGTAGCGGTCGGCCAGAATGCCCGATGCGAGGATGGCCAGCAGGCCGAAGACGGCGCCCACCATCTCGATCAGCAGGAAGCGGACCGGCGTTTCCTTGGTGAACAGAAACACCCACGACAGGGGGAAGACGGTGACCATGTGGAACATGGCGAAGCTGGCGAGCGGCGCGAAGGCGCCGATAGCGATCTTGGGGCCTTCGTCGCGCAGGGCCTGACTGATCGGCGTGGGTTGAAGCTCGCGCGTCTCGAACAGCTTCTGGAAGGCCGGCGTCACCACGATGCGCAGGCGGGCGAAAAGAGCCACGACGTTGATGGCGAAGGCCACGAAGAAGGGATAGCGCCAGCCCCAATCCAGGAAGTCAGGGGCCGACAGTGTGTTCAGGAAGAAGGCGAACAGAGCCGAGGCCACCAGCAGGCCGATGGGCGCGCCGAGTTGAGGGATCATGGCGTACCAGCCGCGCTTCTTCTCTGGCGCGTTCAGCGCCAGCAGCGAGGCCAGACCGTCCCAGGTGCCGCCCAGGGCGACGCCCTGGCCGATACGGGTCAGGGCCAGCAGCACCGGCGCCCACATGCCGATGCTCTCATATCCGGGGATGAAGGCCACCGACACGGTGGAGGTGCCCAGCAGCAGCAGTGCGGTCGTCAGCTTGGCGCCGCGTCCGAACTTGCGGTCGATGGCGATGAAAAGGACGGTGCCCAGCGGCCGGGCCAGGAAAGCCAGGGCGAACACGGCGAAGGAGAGCAGGGTGCCGCCCACCGCGCCCGCGTAGGGGAAGATCAGCTGCGGGAAAACGACCACCGAAGCGATGGCGTAAACAAAGAAGTCGAAAAACTCGGAAGTTCGGCCGATAATGACGCCGATGGCGATCTCGCCGGCGTCAACCTTGCCATGACCCGTGTGAAGGGCGGCGGCGTCGCGTTCCAGCGACTCTGACGAAGGGGTCGTCGAGGCGGACATGGGCTTGGTCGCTCCGTGTGAGACTGAATTATCGGCCGTACGGCAGGTCGCCGCATTATGACCGGGCGCCCTTTGCGATGAAAGCGGCCTCGTGAGGATAGGACATATTGCCCAATGTCGTTCCTGATTGAGCTTGAGTATCCCGCCGCCTACGAACGCCAACCGTCGCGGCGCCTCCCCTTCGCCCGACGCTTTTCGATTGGATCCGCCTTGCGCCGTCTGCGCCTACTTTTGCTCGCGCCCGTCGTGGCCCTGCTGTCGGCCTGCAACCTGGTCGTCCTGAACCCTGCCGGCGACGTCGCGTCCCAGCAGGGCGATCTGCTGATGATCTCGACCCTGCTGATGCTGATCATCATCGTGCCGGTGATGGGTCTGATCGTCTTCTTCGCCTGGAAGTATCGGGCGTCGAACAAGGATTCGGAGGCCGACTACCGTCCCGACTGGGATCACTCCACCTCGCTGGAGCTGGTCATCTGGGCCGCGCCGCTGATGATCATCATCTGCCTGGGCGCCCTGACCTGGGCCGGCACCCACCTACTGGACCCCTATCGTCCGATCGATCGGATCAAGCCGGGGCAGGCCGTCGAGGAAAGCGCCGAGCCGTTGCAGGTCAACGTTGTCGCGCTCGACTGGAAGTGGATGTTCATCTACCCGCAGTACGGCGTCGCCACGGTCAATGAACTGGCCGCGCCGGTCGATCGTCCGATCCGTTTCCACATCACCTCGTCCTCGGTGATGAACAGCTTCTACATTCCCGCACTGGCCGGCCAGATCTACGCCATGCCGGGCATGGAGACGAAGCTGCATGCCGTCATCAACCGTCCGGGCGAATACGAAGGCTTCTCGGCCAACTATTCCGGCGACGGCTTCTCGCACATGCGCTTCGCCTTCCACGGCCTGGATCAGTCCGGGTTCGACCAATGGATCGCCGGCGTGCGCCAGGGCGGCCAGACGCTGGACCGCGACCGCTATCTGGAGCTGGAAAAGCCCAGCGAGAAGGTGCCCGTCATGCGCTTCTCCAATGTCGACGGCATGCTGTGGGACGCGATCCTCAACATGTGCGTCGAGCCGGGCAAGATGTGCATGGGCGAGATGATGGCCATCGACAAACAGGGCGGCCTGTCCATGGCGTCGGTGCGCAACACCATGCCGCTGGTCTATGACAAATACGCCGGCCGCGGAAAATCGCCCGCCTACTTCGGCTCCAACGAGAGCTACGTCATGACGATCTGCACCCCGTTGCAGGCCGAGGCGGCCGCCGCCGATCGCATGCGCCGCGCCGAACTGGATACGGTCGCCGGACCGACCAGCCTGGAGCGCCTGACCGGGCAGGGCTTGTCGCCAGGCCAGACTCCAATGGCCTCGCTTACGACGCTGGCCCGCAATCCTTTCGCCACGGGGCCGGTTCCGACCGACGTCCGTTCCGCCCCCAACGCCTGAGCGAACACAGTCGATGAACGCTGATCAACTCATTCCGCTAATCTTCGGGCGCCTCACACCTGAGGCTCTGCCGTTGCACGAGCCGATCCTGGTCGTGACCATGTCGGTTGTGCTGCTGGGCGGTCTCGCCCTGTTCGGCGCCCTGACCTATTTCAAGCTGTGGGGCTATCTCTGGAAGGAGTGGTTCACCACGGTGGACCACAAGAAGATCGGGATCATGTACATGATCCTGGGTCTGATCATGTTCGTGCGCGGCTTTGCCGACGCTATCATGATGCGCCTGCAACAGGCGATGGCCTTCGGCGGGTCCGAGGGTTATCTCAACGCCCACCACTATGATCAGATCTTCACCGCTCACGGCGTGATCATGATCTTCTTCGTGGCCATGCCGCTGGTGACGGGCATCATGAACTATGTCGTGCCGCTGCAGATCGGCGCGCGCGACGTATCCTTCCCCTTCCTGAACAACTTCAGCTTCTGGATGACCACGGCCGGCGCCGTCATCGTCATGGCCTCGCTGTTCGTGGGCGAGTTCGCGCGCACAGGCTGGCTGGCCTATCCGCCGCTGTCGGGCATCGGCTACAGCCCCGGCGTCGGCGTGGACTACTACATATGGGCGTTGCAGATCGCGGGGGTCGGGACAACGCTGTCCGGCATCAACCTGATCGCGACGATCGTGAAGATGCGCGCGCCCGGCATGGGCATGATGAAGATGCCGGTCTTCACCTGGACCTCGCTGTGCACCAACGTGCTGATCGTGGCGTCCTTCCCGGTCCTGACCGCCGTCCTGGCCCTGCTGACGCTGGACCGTTACGTCGGCACCAACTTCTTCACGAACGACTTCGGCGGCAACCCGATGATGTACGTGAACCTGATCTGGATCTGGGGTCACCCCGAGGTCTACATCTTGATCCTGCCGCTGTTCGGCGTCTTCTCGGAGATCGCCTCGACCTTCTCGGGCAAGAAGCTGTTCGGCTATACCTCCATGGTCTGCGCCACGGTCGTCATCACGATCCTGTCCTACCTGGTCTGGCTGCACCACTTCTTCACCATGGGCTCCGGCGCGTCGGTGAACAGCTTCTTCGGCATCACGACGATGATCATCTCGATCCCGACGGGCGCGAAGATCTTCAACTGGCTGTTCACGATGTACCGCGGGCGCATCCGGTTCGAGCTGCCGATGATGTGGCTGGTCGCCTTCATGCTGACCTTTGTGATCGGCGGGATGACGGGCGTGCTGCTGGCGGTGCCGCCGGCCGACTTCGTGCTGCACAACTCGCTGTTCCTGGTGGCCCACTTCCACAACGTCATCATCGGCGGCGTGCTGTTCGGCCTGTTCGCGGCGATCAACTTCTGGTGGCCCAAGGCGTTCGGCTTCAAGCTGGATAAGAAGTGGGGCCTGATCAGCTTCTGGTGCTGGGTGCCCGGTTTCTGGCTGGCCTTCCTGCCGCTGTATGTGCTGGGCCTGATGGGCGTGACGCGCCGGATGCGGGTGTTCGACGATCCTTCGCTGCAGATCTGGTTCGTCATCGCCGCCATCGGTGCCGGCGTCATCGCCCTGGGCATCGCGGCCATGTTCATCCAGTTCGCCGTGTCGATCATCAACCGCGACAAGCTGCGCGACACGACGGGCGACCCGTGGGGCGGCCGCACGCTGGAGTGGGCGACCTCGTCGCCGCCGCCGGCTTACAACTTCGCCGCCACGCCCTACGTCCATGACGCCGACGCCTGGTGGGATATGAAAAAGCAGGGCTATCAGCGTCCGCTGAGCGGCTACAAGGCGATCCACATGCCCTCGAACACGGGGGCGGGGATTATCATCTCGGGCCTGTGCCTGGTGATGGGTTTGGCCTTGATCTGGTACATCTGGTGGCTGGCCGCCATCAGCTTCATCGGGGTGTTGGCCGTCTCGATCGGCCATACCTTCAACTACAAGCGCGACTACTACATCCCCGAGGATGAGGTCCGTGCGACAGAAGAGGCGCGCACCCGCGCCCTGGCCGGAACGGAGGCCTGATCATGAGCGCGACTGCGACCGAGATCGACCGGACCGTCTTCCACCTGGAAGAGGAGCCGCACCACGAGGAAGGCTCCAGCACCATGCTGGGCTTCTGGCTGTATCTGATGAGCGACTGCCTCATCTTTGCGATGCTATTCGCCGTGTTCGGCGTGCTGGGCGGCAACTACGCCGCCGGGCCGGGCCCCAAGGAGCTGTTCGACCTGGAGCTGGTGGCGATCAACACCGCCATGCTGCTGTTCTCGTCGATCACCTATGGCTTCGCCATGCTGGCGATGGATCGGAACAACCAGCGTCAGACGCTGGTCTGGCTGGCGATCACCGGCCTGTTCGGCCTGGCCTTCCTCGGGATCGAACTCTACGAGTTCGCGCACCTGATCCATGAGGGCGCGACGCCGCAGCGCAGCGCCTTCCTGTCGGCCTTCTTCACCCTGGTGGGCACCCACGGCCTGCACGTCACCTTCGGCATCATCTGGCTGGTGACGCTGATGGTTCAGGTCAGCATGAAGGGCCTGATTCCCGCCAACAAACGCCGCCTGATGTGCCTGTCGATGTTCTGGCACTTCCTGGACGTCATCTGGATCGGCGTCTTCACCTTCGTCTATCTGCTGGGCATGCTGCGATGAGCGCCGACAAGAACGACCACAGCCCTGAGTCTCACGAGACCGACCACTTGGGTCACGAGGGGCACAATCACGGCTCCTTCAAGAGCTATATGATCGGCTTCGTGCTGTCGGTGATCTTGACGGCCATCCCGTTCGCCCTGGTCATGACCGGCGTCCTGCCGACCCAGGCGACGGCCCTGATCGTCATGGGCTTCGCCGTGGTGCAGATCGTGGTCCACATGATCTTCTTCCTGCACATGAACTCCAAGTCCGAGGGCGGCTGGATCATGCTGGCGCTGATCTTCACCATCATCGTGGTGGTCATCGCCCTGTCGGGTTCGCTGTGGGTCATGTACCACCTGAACACCAACATGATGCCCATGACGCACGACATGGCGCAGATGGGCGGCTGAGGTCGAAATCACGGACCCGTCTTCAGCCCCGGCCGGCGGCACGGCCAGACGTTCGCGATCCTTCCGCATGGCGGTCGTGGTCGCGGGCCTGGCGTTGTTCGTCGGCTTTCTGGCGCTGGGCGGGTGGCAGGTTCAGCGCCTGGCCTGGAAGACCCATCTGATCGCCCAGGTCGACGCGCGCGTTCACGCGGCCGCCGTTCCCGCGCCCGGTCCGACTCAATGGGCCGGCGTGACGCGCGACAAGGATCAGTACCGCCGCGTCACGGTTCGCGGTCGATTCCTGCACGACAAGGAAACCCTGGTTCAGGCGGTGACCGACGCCGGTGGCGGCTTCTGGGTCATGACGCCCCTGGTTGACGACCGGGGCTTCACCGTCCTGATCAATCGCGGTTTCGTGCCGTCAGGCCGACGCGATCCGGCCGTCCGAGCCGATGGTCAGGTCGAGGGGCCGCAGACGGTGACCGGACTGCTCCGCATCACCGAGCCCAAGGGCGGCTTCCTGCGCGCCAATGATCCGGCCGGTGATCGTTGGCGGTCCCGCGACGTCGCGGCGATCGCGGCGCGGCGCGACCTGACGAGCGTCGCGCCCTATTTCATTGACGCGGACGCCAGCCCAAAGCCAGGGGGATGGCCGCGCGGAGGGCTGACGGTGATCCGGTTCGCCAACAGCCATCTGGTCTATGCCCTGACCTGGTTCGGCATGGCGCTGCTGACCCTGGTCGGTCTTTGGCTGTTCCTGCGCGACGGCAGGCGCAACAGGTCGTGACGACGACAACTTTGCAAAGACTGCTGGGCCTGGGGCTCAGAGGCGGGGTCGCGACCCACGGC
>NZ_JZRG01000024.1:0-10871 GCF_000964075.1 Brevundimonas sp. KM4
TCTTGCTTTCATCGGTTGGTTTCACTAGGTTCCGCGCTCCAATCGAATCGCCGACGGGTTTTCAGAGGTAAGCCTCGCTTTCCTCCGGTGGTTTCTTGCGGTCTGAAGGGTTCGCTCTTCTCTCCGAAAGATCTCTGAAAAGAGCGGTTGACACGGGGTTTGCGGTTCTCTAAATCGCCGCCTCCGCCGACGACACGGCGTTAAACGGTCGGGCCTCTCCAGAGGTTCCAGGGTCTTTGACATTGTTGATTTGGAAAGAGAAACGCAGGCGGCGGTGTTCTTGCGATAGTCCTCAGAGACTATCATACGACACTGACTATCTGCGGTCTTTTTGAAAAGATACCATGCGTCGGTCTTCGGATCGATGACGTGGGAACTCGTCAATAAAATACGTAGAACTAATGCCAAGGACGACTTCGGTCGGTCCGATGCTTAGGTCAGAAGTCAACTCAACCTGAGAGTTTGATCCTGGCTCAGAGCGAACGCTGGCGGCAGGCCTAACACATGCAAGTCGAACGAACTCTTCGGAGTTAGTGGCGGACGGGTGAGTAACACGTGGGAACGTGCCTTTAGGTTCGGAATAACTCAGGGAAACTTGTGCTAATACCGAATGTGCCCTTCGGGGGAAAGATTTATCGCCTTTAGAGCGGCCCGCGTCTGATTAGCTAGTTGGTGAGGTAAAGGCTCACCAAGGCGACGATCAGTAGCTGGTCTGAGAGGATGATCAGCCACATTGGGACTGAGACACGGCCCAAACTCCTACGGGAGGCAGCAGTGGGGAATCTTGCGCAATGGGCGAAAGCCTGACGCAGCCATGCCGCGTGAATGATGAAGGTCTTAGGATTGTAAAATTCTTTCACCGGGGACGATAATGACGGTACCCGGAGAAGAAGCCCCGGCTAACTTCGTGCCAGCAGCCGCGGTAATACGAAGGGGGCTAGCGTTGCTCGGAATTACTGGGCGTAAAGGGAGCGTAGGCGGACATTTAAGTCAGGGGTGAAATCCCGGGGCTCAACCTCGGAATTGCCTTTGATACTGGGTGTCTTGAGTATGAGAGAGGTGTGTGGAACTCCGAGTGTAGAGGTGAAATTCGTAGATATTCGGAAGAACACCAGTGGCGAAGGCGACACACTGGCTCATTACTGACGCTGAGGCTCGAAAGCGTGGGGAGCAAACAGGATTAGATACCCTGGTAGTCCACGCCGTAAACGATGATTGCTAGTTGTCGGGATGCATGCATTTCGGTGACGCAGCTAACGCATTAAGCAATCCGCCTGGGGAGTACGGTCGCAAGATTAAAACTCAAAGGAATTGACGGGGGCCCGCACAAGCGGTGGAGCATGTGGTTTAATTCGAAGCAACGCGCAGAACCTTACCACCTTTTGACATGCCTGGACCGCCACGGAGACGTGGCTTTCCCTTCGGGGACTAGGACACAGGTGCTGCATGGCTGTCGTCAGCTCGTGTCGTGAGATGTTGGGTTAAGTCCCGCAACGAGCGCAACCCTCGCCATTAGTTGCCATCATTTAGTTGGGAACTCTAATGGGACTGCCGGTGCTAAGCCGGAGGAAGGTGGGGATGACGTCAAGTCCTCATGGCCCTTACAGGGTGGGCTACACACGTGCTACAATGGCGACTACAGAGGGTTAATCCTTAAAAGTCGTCTCAGTTCGGATTGTCCTCTGCAACTCGAGGGCATGAAGTTGGAATCGCTAGTAATCGCGGATCAGCATGCCGCGGTGAATACGTTCCCGGGCCTTGTACACACCGCCCGTCACACCATGGGAGTTGGTTCTACCCGAAGGCGCTGCGCTGACCGCAAGGAGGCAGGCGACCACGGTAGGGTCAGCGACTGGGGTGAAGTCGTAACAAGGTAGCCGTAGGGGAACCTGCGGCTGGATCACCTCCTTTCTAAGGATGCTTCTCCAGGCCGTCTCTCACGAGACTGTCTATTGAGGCTCCAATAGCTGATGCGCTCAAGCAGCAATGCGATAGCGCTAGGCACAAACGGCGGAACGCCGCCGTCTCCGTTTCTCTTTCCACTTTCGTCATCGACGCCTCGACCATACGGGTCGTTGAGTTGGTGACGCGATCGCGAGCCTGGGTGTTTATGACCCGGCTGTCGCTGCCATAGGCCCGTAGCTCAGGTGGTTAGAGCGTACGCCTGATAAGCGTAAGGTCGGCAGTTCGAGTCTGCCCGGGCCTACCAGCCCTGCTGGACTCCAGCCTTGGACAGTATCGTATGACAGCTCTCCTGGGCTTCGCACCATTCCTGATGGAATGGGGCCATAGCTCAGTTGGTAGAGCGCCTGCTTTGCAAGCAGGATGTCGTCGGTTCGACTCCGTCTGGCTCCACCAGGATCTTGTGATCGCATTCAAGTTTGCCGTCGGCCTTCGGGTTGGCGTGCATTGATATCGTAAAGGAAGAACGTGACCGGCTCCCCTGAGCTTTGAGGTCTTGTTCGAGAAGAAGACATTGTCTGACAAAAATCAGGCTTGGTCCCCCGGCATCTTTCCAGTCGGGCGGAATAAACCAAGCATGAGTTTTGCTGAGAAACGATCAAACGTTGAAGGGCTTCTGACGGATGCCTTGGCGTAGAGAGGCGATGAAGGACGTGGCAAGCTGCGATAAGAACCGGGGAGGCGCTAGCACCCTTTGATCCGGTTATTTCCGAATGGGGAAACCCACCTTTACAGTCTTCCAACTCTGTTTCTTCGGAAGCAGCGATTGGCGGATTGTTGAAAGGTATAATGAGCTGAATACATAGGCTTCATTAAGCGAACCCGGGGAACTGAAACATCTCAGTACCCGGAGGAAAGGACATCAACCGAGACTCCCGTAGTAGTGGCGAGCGAACCGGGACCAGGCCAGTGCTCTTGTGAAATAAAGACGAACGATCTGGAAAGGTCGGCCATAGTGGGTGAAAGCCCCGTAGTCATCAAACAGCAAGAGACTCGAGTAGGGCGGGACACGTGAAATCCTGTCTGAACATGGGGGGACCACCCTCCAAGCCTAAGTACTCCTCTACGACCGATAGTGAACAAGTACCGTGAGGGAAAGGTGAAAAGCACCCCGACAAGGGGAGTGAAACAGATCCTGAAATCGGAAGCCTACAAGCAGTCGGAGCCGCCAAGCGCGGTGACGGCGTACCTTTTGTATAATGGGTCAGCGACTTCATGTGTCGAGCAAGCTTAAGCCGTTAGGTGTAGGCGCAGCGAAAGCGAGTCTGAATAGGGCGCTAAGTTCGACGTATGACGACCCGAAACCAGGTGATCTATCCATGAGCAGGTTGAAGGTTGGGTAACACCAACTGGAGGACCGAACCCGTGAATGTTGAAAAATTCTGGGATGACTTGTGGATAGGGGTGAAAGGCCAATCAAACCTGGACATAGCTGGTTCTCCGCGAAATCTATTTAGGTAGAGCGTCCGACGAATTCCTTGGGGGGTAGAGCACTGGATGGTTGCGGGCTGCGCGAGCGGTACCAATACTAACCAAACTCCGAATACCCAAGAGAACTATCGGGCAGACACACGGCGGGTGCTAACGTCCGTCGTGAAAAGGGAAACAACCCTAACCATCATCTAAGGCCCCCAAGTCACGGCTAAGTGGGAAACGATGTGGGATTGCTTTGACAATCAGGAGGTTGGCTTAGAAGCAGCCATCCTTTAAAGAAAGCGTAACAGCTCACTGATCAAGCGATCCTGCGCGGAAAATGTAACGGGGCTCAAGCCGTGCGCCGAAGATATGGGTTTGCAGTTTACTGCAAGCGGTAGCGGAGCGTTCCGTAGGCCGGTGAAGGTCAGGCGTGAGCCTGGCTGGAGGTATCGGAAGTGAGAATGCTGACATGAGTAACGATAAGAGTGTGAGAGACACTCTCGCCGAAAGACCAAGGGTTCCTGCGTAAAGCTAATCTGCGCAGGGTTAGTCGGCCCCTAAGGCGAGGCTGAAAAGCGTAGTCGATGGGAAGCAGGTAAATATTCCTGCACCAGCTGGAAGTGACGGATGGCTTAACTCGTACCCACTTATTGGATTGTGTGTGCGGGGGCGTTGTCCCAGGAAATAACTCCAGCAGAGACCGTACCCGAAACCGACACAGGTGGTCAGGTAGAGCATACCAAGGCGTTTGAGAGAACTATGCTGAAGGAACTCGGCAAATTGCACGCGTAACTTCGGAATAAGCGTGACTCACCTTGCGCAAGCAGGACTGAGTGGCACAAGCCAGGGGGTAGCGACTGTTTAGCAAAAACACAGGGCTCTGCGAAGCAGCAATGCGACGTATAGGGTCTGACGCCTGCCCGGTGCCTGAAGGTTAAAGGGAGATGTGAAAGCGTCGAACTGAAGCCCAGGTAAACGGCGGCCGTAACTATAACGGTCCTAAGGTAGCGAAATTCCTTGTCGGGTAAGTTCCGACCTGCACGAATGGCGTAACGACTTCCCCACTGTCTCCAGCATAGGCTCAGTGAAATTGAATTCCCCGTGAAGATGCGGGGTTCCCGCGGTCAGACGGAAAGACCCTATGAACCTTTACTATAGCTTCGCCTTGGCGTTAGCGACCGTATGTGTAGGATAGGTGGGAGACTATGAAACCGGGGCGCCAGCTCTGGTGGAGTCGTCCTTGAAATACCACCCTTACTGTCGTTGACGTCTAACCGAGGGCCGTTATCCGGTCCCGGGACATGGCGTGGTGGGTAGTTTGACTGGGGCGGTCGCCTCCTAAAGTGTAACGGAGGCGCGCGATGGTGGGCTCAGACCGGTCGGAAATCGGTCGTCGAGTGCAATGGCATAAGCCCGCCTGACTGCGAGACTGACAAGTCGAGCAGGGACGAAAGTCGGCCATAGTGATCCGGTGGTCCCGAGTGGAAGGGCCATCGCTCAACGGATAAAAGGTACTCTAGGGATAACAGGCTGATTTTGCCCAAGAGTCCATATCGACGGCAAAGTTTGGCACCTCGATGTCGGCTCATCACATCCTGGGGCTGGAGCAGGTCCCAAGGGTATGGCTGTTCGCCATTTAAAGTGGTACGTGAGCTGGGTTCAGAACGTCGTGAGACAGTTTGGTCCCTATCTGCCGTGGGTGTTCGAAGCTTGAGAGGATCTGTCCCTAGTACGAGAGGACCGGGATGGACATACCTCTGGTGTACCTGTCATGGCGCCAGCTGTGCAGCAGGGTAGCTAAGTATGGAATAGATAACCGCTGAAAGCATCTAAGCGGGAAACTAACCTCAAAACAAGGCTTCGCTGAGGATCGTGGAAGACTACCACGTTGATAGGCCAGGTGTGGAAGTGGGGCGACCCATGAAGCTTACTGGTACTAATAATCCGATCGGTTTGATCGTTTCTCAGCAAAACTCATTCGATGATTGCTCCTTGACCAGAGCAATCTCAGACAATGTCTTCTCATCATCCGCTGTCCCCCTGGTTGACCTGGTGGCTATGTCGGAGGTTCCCCACCCGATCCCATTCCGAACTCGGTCGTTAAGCCCTCCAGAGCCAATGGTACTTCGTCTCAAGGCGCGGGAGAGTAGGTCGCCGCCGGGTCTACCAGGCGGACAGCCGATGATGAACAAAAACCGCAATCGCGGTCCTTCTCGAAACCGTTCTTCCTTCTCGATACACTACCGCTTGCCGCGGGATGGAGCAGCCCGGTAGCTCGTCAGGCTCATAACCTGAAGGTCGTAGGTTCAAATCCTACTCCCGCACCCAACTTCGTAGTATTGTCGCCGTTTAGGTTCACCAGGGCGGCGATTTTGCCTTGTACTGTCAAGGTAAAATCTCATCGCGCTGCTAGCGGCGTGACCACGACGGTTTCAATCAACTTGCGCGCCAGGTCTCGGGCCTCAGCCGCGGCCTTGCTGTCGCTGCGAGCCAAGGCGCGCTCCAGCGAGTCCACCACGGTCCGTTAATGCTTGGGCACACGAGGATGCAGGGCGACGACCGACGCCGCCGGCGCTTGGGCCAGTTCTGAGTCAATCTGGCTTCGCCGCGCTTCCAGCGCATCCAGACGATCTTTGACTGCAGCGCCCGCAAGGACGCCAACGGCGATCTGGTCGACCAGACCTTCGGCGCGGCCCTTGACTTCTGCAAAGTCACTGTCGAGTTTCGATCGAGCCTGGGTGATCCTACGCGCGTCATTCTCTGCGGCGAGCTTCGCCTCTTCGACGATGAGCGCCACGCGTTCCAGCGTCAGCAGTCGGTTCTTGATCGCGGCTGGCACGCTTCAATCTCGGCGCTCTTGATCTCTCGAGCGTTGTGCATGACAGTTTTCCGCGGTCTCGCCGCCATGAGCACATAAAGCGTTGGTCGGCTCCGCTTCGGGTCATCTGGCCGCCACAGACCCCGCACGTCAGTTTTCCGCTCAGAAAGTGTCGGAGCCGCACGGCTCCGCGAAGGAAGGCGCCTGGTCGGTAGTGACGCTGGCCCGATCCCGCTCTGTCGGCTGCGGTGAAGGACGGGCTGGTGCACGACCTGATGCCGTGCGCGTAAGGCGGTGCGGAAAGCCCTCGCAACTGGGGACAGGGACGCCCTGGCCGCAGCGCGGCGCAGCGTCGACAAGGCCAAGGTGGGACCGGGCGAGAGGGGCCCGGTGTGGTGGAACGACGGCTCGCCCGATCTAAATCGACGTATGGCGCGAAACACCCTCTGGGCAGACTAGTTCACCAGTCTGGGCGAGGCGGGCGAGTGACAACAGCACTCGACCGTTTCGTCCTAGCTCAAGATCGCGTGTTCGAAACTGCGATGGCCGAGCTCGCGGCAGGTCGCAAGACAAGTCACTGGATGTGGTTCGTCTTCCCCCAGGCCCGGTCAATGGGGCGGTCTTCGACGGCCGCCTTCTATGGCATCGAGTCGCTCGAGGAGGCCTAGGGTTACCTGGCTCATAAGGTCTAAGGGGCGCGGCTTGCTCGCGCCACTCACACCGCGACCACGGGGTCGGTGGATTCGGTGCCTCATCTGTTAGGATCGCCCGATGATCTCAAGCGCCGCTCATCGATGACACTGTTCGTGGCCTTGGCGGTCGACCAGACTTTGTTTGAGGCGGCGTTGGCGCGCTGTGGCCTGTCGCCTGATCCGTTGACCGCAGACCTTGTGGCCAGCGCCATTGAGGGACCGGATCGCCTTTTATCAACGATCGGCCAGTTTACGCGGTTCAGGCGTGGACAACTGACAGAGCGCCGTCGGGCAGCGGGCGCTGAAGCGCCTTGGCCGTTTCCCACGGCGCCGTCATCCAGGCCTCGATCTCGTCGGACTGCGTCAAGATCACCGGCATGGCCTTGGGATGAACCGAGCCGACCTCCGCGTTGGGTTCGGTCGTCAGAAGAGCGAAGACGTCGATCGTCTCCATGCCGGTCTTGATCCTGCGCACGCTGGTGTGGGCCCAAACGTGAATGCCGGCGAAGAAGGCGAGCGGCTCGGGCTCATCGCCCGCGAGCTTGAACCAAATGGGGCGGTACTTGCCGGCGGCATCCCGGCCTGGTTCGCTGAAGGCCGTGAAGGGGACCAGGCAGCGCAACGCCGGCGATAGGTGCGGGCGCCAATGGCTGGAGCTGGTGTTGCGCACGTTGGTCGTGCCACTGTCGGGTTCGAACTCCAGGATCTTCTGGAAGTCGACCTCGCCGCCCTTGGCCCGCAACTTGTCCGCCCGTTTGGTGGCATTATCGAAGATCGCCTTCTTGGACGAGGGCATGCCCCAGCGCGCGGAGGCAAGCACCCGCTCATCCCCATCTTATCTGACGATTGGGGCCGGGTAGTCGGGATAGATGTCGCCCGGCGCAAGATTGCCGACCGTCGAGCGCATTGCGCCAACCAAGTCCATGATGGCTTGAGGGCCGAGCGCTGGCGATAGAGGTTGCACATCAGAAGTTCCCGGCCGGTTCCGCAGGCATCCAGCATGAGGCTAGATCTTCTATTGCCTCTCGGCCCCACTTCTCGATGAATCCACCACTTGACGTCATGGATATGTCGGCGGGGACATCATCGGACTGGACTGTCTGATACGCCCATATTGTCCAGATCGTACCGTCTAGCGTGATCTCCGGCATCGTCGGTGGCCAGCGAAGGCCTATGACTGCAATGCGGGGCGTCTCCAGTTGCTCAAAACTACGAATGGTCTTCATCAAGGCAGGGCACTCATCCGTCGTCGTCCACTCGGATCTGGCTACACCGCCGACGCGTACCGACTTTTTCTGTGCGACATATCTTGGTCTCGTAGGTCGACCGGCGGGCGCTCCGTCACGTGTCGGCGCGAAATAGATCCAAACGCCGCCACCGGCATCTCCGATGGATGATTTCCAACGAAAGCCCATCCAAGCCGGCAGGTGAAGCCACTCTGGATTTTCCGTCATCAGCGCCTGGACACTGGACATCCTATCGTCCGACACCGTTTGAGCGGAAGTGTCGGACGCAGAGAATGTGGCGAGTAAGACTGCTGATGTAAGTACGAGCGTTTTCATTCAGTCGATCAATCCGCGCCGCTGCATATCTACGATGATCTGGTTGGCCAGGGACACGACAACCTCCATATCGAACGCATCCTCGGCTGCCGCTTCATCGGCGAACGAGCGAGGCTGGTTCTGTCGCATCGTTGACAGACGCCAGGACGATTGAACGACGTGTTGCCGGGCCAGATGCTCAATCCGCTGAAGGCGAACGCCCGCGCTCGATCTAATGAGGGTCTTCCGTGTCGCCATGGCTCAGTCCTCCCAGATTGGAACCTGACACGGCGTTATGCGATTGTGGAGCCGAGACCATTTGCGATACCGGTTTCAAGTGTTGCGCGGCCTGGGTCGCCGTCCTTTCGAGGGCGGCGGCTTGTCGCTTAGGGCTCATAGGAACGTCGCCGAGTGCAGCGGCCGCGCGGGGCGAGGTCAAGGCGACCCGCCGCATCTACGTCGCCGATCGCCGGATTAATGTTGGCAAAGCCCGAACAGGCGAGTCTCGTGCAGCCTTCGATGGAGAGAAACATGAAAATCTTACTCGCTGGCACTGCTAGCCTTTTGATCTGCGGTTCGGCGATTGCCCAAACGACGATACCTGCAGTCGCAACCTACCGTAATGATGTTCCCTCAAGCGGCTCGCTGGACCCAAACGCGGTCGTTGGAGCATCCTGTGCAAGCTCAGCACGCGTCGCCGCACTCAACGCCGCAAATCCCGGAAGTGACTATAGCAAGTTTCAGACGACTTGCCCGGCGATGTCGAAGTCTATCAACAGTTTCGAGTATACGATGTCGCGCAGGCCGCTGTTGACACGGTCAGGCAAGATCTCCGCGCCTTCCGTGACCTTCAGGATCGTAATTTAAGCCAAGGTTTGGCATTGGCCGGAGCTTTGGAAATTCAAGGCCCAGCCGAAGGCAGGTCAAACAGATTTGGAATGTCGTCCGCCACCTATGACGGCACCCTTGCCGTGGGTCTTAGTTACTCACGCCGCTCAAACAATCTAGATCTCGGTGCAGGGATGAGCTTCACGGAGGACAAGGTCATGGGCAAGGTCAGTGCTGGATGGTCGTGGTGAAGATTGCGTACAGCCCGCTTCAAGCTCTCCCCCTGCTGGCTGATGATCAGTTTTCAGCGCGGCTTTAGCTCACCATTCGAGGCCCGCGCTCTTCGGAGGGCGCCCTTTCGTCGTTTCAAATCACACCCCAAAGACGTCCACAGAATCCCACAAACGTCGTGATGCCTATACACACGCCGATGATTTTGAGCCTGGCTGCAGTCCGCTGAAACAGCGTCGGCGGTTCGTATTGGAGCTTGGTGAAATCTTCAGAGCGATAGAGGGCGTTGTGGGCCTCATCGTCTTGTTTGGGATCAGGCATCAATCACCCCCAAAGAACCGTCCGGTAGCGGCCTCTGTAAAATAAGATCCGTCCCCTCTGAATCGGAACCTGACACGGCGTTAGACGATTGTGGAGTCGTGGCCTCTTCCTAGTTGGCCCCTGTGGTGGAAGCGCAAGGCCGTCATCCTTGAGGGGGGGCGGCCTTTCATCATTCGGGGGTACGCGTTGAAACTCGCATCATAGGCATCACAGATCATTACTCTCGCCCTCACCGCAGCCATCACCGGCTTTGCGCTCAATCCCGCCCCGCAATCTGACAAGCCGAATGTCATCTATATGGGACCGCACCCCCAGCCGGTTTCAACCTGGTCGGCGTCTTATAAGTTTGACTGCGGCGAGCGCCAGGTAATCTTAGAAATTGGCGTGAGCGCAGGCCGGGCAAGCGTTTCCAAGCTCGATCTAAGACGGGGCGACGCAGCCGCCGTCTTGCCCGACCTCAACGCCGCGCTGGCGAACCAACATTTCGAGGACATATTCGTCATGTGCACACGGACGGATCCTTACCCGCAGGTCATTTTCATCACAGCCCGCGAGAAGCCTGACGGTGGATATGAGCCTTCGTCTGTGCTGGTCAGCTCTGTCGGCTCAGCTGCCAACGACGTCGCCCTAGAAGTTCGAAGTCCAGTGGGGGCGTAGAGACCTCCGCTTGAACTTCAATTACGGGTCACGTCATCATGTTCATCAGCCTTCAAGTCGCGGCTGTAGAGGATCGAGAGGTAGCCGTTGAGTTTAACAGTACGCGCCCTTGGTTTGCCTCGTGATGTCGCCCGGCTAAGAACTGACCGCTCATGGCGCATAGTTGAAGACGTTCCAGCATCGCCGTGAGCAGTTCGCCACCACTAAGGTCCGCCGAGGCGTGTTCGATCAGATCACGAAGGCCATGCCGACGGATCGCGGGGCAGTCAGCTCAAATCCGTACTGCGCATAGAGGCGATGGGCTTCGCCGTCCGCCATCATGCTGACATAGGCGCCTTTTGGCGCGGTTGCGCGCAGATGCTCGACCAAGGCGGCGACGATGGTGACGTGCCCCTGAGTTTTCAT
>NZ_JZRG01000025.1:0-55837 GCF_000964075.1 Brevundimonas sp. KM4
CGTGGCCAAGATCATCGCCTAAGCCAAACGGCCTCAAGCCGTGCGCCTCCACGAGGCGCGCATAGGCCAAAGACAAAGTCGCGTAACAGAGCGGCCTCCGGAGCCATCCGGGGGCTGTTTTGCTGTTTGGGAAGCATACACGCCCGCAACGGGCCGGACGCTCGGGCGTTGATATCGTCTGCCCAACAGCCAAGGTTCACGATGCGTCTGATTTCGTTGCTTGCGTGCCTTGTCGCCCTGTCGGCCTGCGCCACTCATCCCGGCAAGGTTGATCAGTTGCGGTTCGCCAAGGACGCCGAGCCGATATTGGCGACGACCGAAGCCGGGATGGTGCGCGGCGTCGCGGGGGCGGGGACGCGCGCGTTTCTGGGCGTGCCGTTCGCGGCGCCGCCGGTCGGCGATCTGCGCTGGCGCGCGCCGCAGCCGGTTGAGGCCTGGCAGGGCGTTCGGGATGTGACGCGGATCGGATCGGACTGCACCCAGGCGCTCGGGCGTCGTTCGATCCTGGGCGGCGGCGGCGGGATCGTGGTCGGGTCCGAGGACTGTCTGTATCTGAACATCTATGCGCCGGGCGGAGACGCGGCCGAGGCGCGGCCGGTGATGGTCTATATTCCGGGCGGCGCATTCACCGTGGGGGCGGGCGCCAACTACGATCCGTCGAAACTGGCGCGCGAGCAGGGGCGGGTGGTCGTGACGATGAACTATCGGCTCGGCGCATTGGGCTGGCTGGCGCATCCGGGGTTTCAGGCGACCGGCGAAGGCTTCGGCGGCAACTTCGGCCTGATGGATCAGCAGGCGGCGCTGAAGTGGGTACATCGGAACATTGCGGCCTTCGGCGGCGATCCGGGGGACGTCACCCTGTTCGCCGAGAGCGCGGGCGCGTGGACGGCCTGCTACCTGATGGCGTCGCCGCAATCGGAGGGGCTGTATCAACGGGTCATCATGCAGAGCGGCGGGTGCCTGGAGCCGTCGTCCCTGGTCAGGGCGCAGGACGCGGCCCAGTCGGGGCCGATGTTCGCCGAAAGGCTGGGCTGCACGGGCGAGGATCAGATCGCGTGCCTGAAGGCGCTTCCGGCCTGGCGGCTGTCGCGGGCGGCGTCATTGAGAGCGGGCATCAACGGGCCAGGATCGTGGGGACCGGTGCACACGGACGCCACCGTGCCGGAAAGCCCGGCGGTCGCGATCCGCGAGGGGCGGTTCACGCGCGTGCCCGTCCTCGTCGGGACGAACCTCGATGAGGGGCGGCTGTTCGCCAACGAGGTGCAGGACATGGATCGCTATCAGAAGGAGACGATCTGGATGTACGGCGACCAGGGCGAGCGAGTGTTGGCGCGCTATCCGGTGGGTGAGGACGGGCCCGCCTATGCCATCGCTGCCAACTTCACGGACCAGAGGTTCGCCTGTCCTTCACAGGCCTTGCGACGCCTTTTGGCCCAGCATGTGCCGGTGTGGGGGTATGAGTTCGCCGATCGCGAGGCGCCATTCGTGCTGCCTGACTGGATCGTCGGTCTGGACCTGGGCGCCTATCACGCCAGCGAGCTGGCCTATGTGTACGGAACCCGCTGGGTGTTCGCTGATCCCAAGCGGTTCACGCCGGAGCAGAAGGCGCTGTCGGAGCGGATGCAAAGGTTGTGGGCGACGTTCGGAAGTTCGGCCTTCGCCGCCGAATGGCCCCGCGTCGAGGGTGCGGGGCCGGTGCGGGTGTTCAAGTCGGAGGGCGATATCATGGACGACGGCTTCTTCGAACGCCATCACTGCGACTTCTGGGACGGGACGCCGTTCGGCGCCGTCCACTAGATAAAGCGGACGGTGACGCCCGGCTTGACCTTGTCGGCCAGCATCCAGGCGTCCCAGTTGGTCAGGCGCACGCAGCCGTGCGAGGCGGTCTTGCCGACCAGATGCGGGTCCGGCGTGCCGTGGATGCCGTAGCTAGGCTTGTTCAGATCGATCCAGACGACCCCCACCGGATTGTTCGGGCCGGGTTTGACGACGACCTTCTTCTTGCCGTCGCCATAGCTGAGTTTCGACGGGTCGTAGGTGTAGTCCGGGTTCCGCGCCACGCCGTTGACCTTGACCGTGCCGGTTGGCGTCGGGTTGTCGCCGCTGCCGATGGTGGCGGGGAAGTAGGCGATCAGCTTGCCGTCGGCGTCGAACGCCTTGACCGAGCCTTCGCTCTTATCGACGTCGATGTGGTCCACGTCGGCGGGCAGGGGGGCGGTGTTGACGGCGGGGACAAGCAGGCCCTGGCCCACGCGATTGAAGTCGGCGCCGGGGTTCATGGCGCGCAGCAAGGCCTCGGTGACGTGGAAGCGCTCGGCCAAGGCCTCGACGATATTGGCGTAACCCATGTGGGCCGCCTGACCCTGAGCTTCCAACTCCGTGGGAACGACGCCGAGGTAGGGTCCGGCGATGTCCTGCTGAGTGATGGTGTAGGTGGTGGTCACGGCGCCCGGTCCGGCGGCGGCGCGCAGTCGGCCCATCACGTCGGCGTTCAGCTGGCCGTTCACCGTCATGCCGTTCGCTTCCTGAAACGCCGAGATCGCCTGACGCATGTTCGACCCCGCCAGGCCGTCGATCGCGCCGGGCGAGAAGCGGGCGCGTTCCAGCAGAACTTGGGCGCGGATCAGGGCGGGTTGCGGCTGCTGCTGGGCGGCATTCGGGGTAGCCGGCTGGCCCGCTTGCGCGCTAGGCGACGCCGCGTAGGCGGTGTTCTCGATGGCGTCACGAGAGAGCGGGCCGGTTTGGCCCACTTGCCCGGCCTCGGCCGTCTGCGCCGCTGGGGCGGCTGTGTTCTCTTCCTTCGGCGAACAGGCGCCCAGAGCGAGAACAGCGAGTGCGGCGAGGTAGGCGGGACGGTTCATAAGAGACTTTCGAGACGGTGAGTGCAGGTGGTCGGCGTTCAGTTCGGTTCGCCGGTCGCGGGGTCGGTTTCGGTTTCGCCGGAGTTGGACGAGTCCTTCGAACCCTTGGGCTCAGTCGCCGGACGCGGAGGCTGGCCTTCGCCGTCCGGTCGCAGGTTTTCGTTCTCGACGGCTTGGCTGTCAGGGCGCTGATCGGTCATGGTCTTCTCCTTGGGTCACTCAAACGCGCCAGGGCGACCGCGGCTCCGTCAACGCGCGTTCACCATGCCGGTGAACCCTGATGAAACACGCATGGGGCAGGATGCGGTCTGGAATGGACCTTGCTTCGCAGGGCCCTAAGAGGATGCGTATGGCCGGAATGCTGCAGGTCGAGATCATGGACGCGGCGGCGATGGACGCTGCCGCCGTCGCCCTGTGGCGTGCGTGGACGGCTGGCAATCCTGATCTGGCCAGCCCCTATTTCCGATGGGACTATGCCGAGATCGCCTCGCGGGTCTGCCCCGGCGCGGCGATCGCCGTGTTCAGACGGGACGGTGAGATCGTCGGCTTTTTCCCGCATCAGCGACGTGGCGGAGCAGTTCAGCCGCTGGGCGCGCCCATGAACGACTATCATGGCGTCATCGCCCCCGCGGACGAGACGATCACGTTGGAAGAGGTGGCGCGGCTGTTGAAAGCCAAGCGGCTGAACGTGCCCGGCTGGATCGGCGCGGGCGAAACGGGCCAGGCGCGTGAGACCGTGCAGGTGGCCATGCCCGAAGCGGGCTATGACGACTGGTACGCCGAGCGTCGAAAGACCTTCGGCAAATATTTCAAGGACAAGGAGCGGGCGCGCCGCAGCCTGGAGGCCGAACTGGGGCCGATCCGGGTGGAGCGGGGTCGCAGAGATCCGGCGCTGCTGGATCATCTGATCGCGCTGAAGGCGGGGCAGTATCGGCGCTCGGGCCTGCACGACATCTTCGCCTGCGGTTGGACGCGGGATCTGCTCCACGCGCTGATGAGCGAGATGCGAGAAGACTTCGGCGCCTCGATGGCGGCGATGCATGCGGGCGACAAGCTGGTCGCGATCGAGTTCTCGCTGCACGCCGGGCGGCATTACCATTTCTGGTTCCCGGCCTATGAGCCGACGCTGGCGCGGTGCTCGCCGGGCATCTTGCTGAGCATGGACACGATGCGGCTGGCGGCGGCCGAGGGTTTCCGGGTGTTCGACTTCGGCTTCGAGGGCGAGACCTACAAGAAGTATTTCGTCAACGCGCGCCAGACGGTGCGCGAAGCCGTGGTGATGCAGCCCGGCGTGACCCAGGCGCTGGGCGACATCACAGTGGCGGCGTTGAACAAGGCGGGCGGGCGCGGCGAGGCGGTGCGGGCGTCGCTGCGTCGGCGCTGGGCCACCATCGAAGCCTGCGAGGCGACGCCGGTCGGGCGGCTGAGGGGCGCGGCGGTCGCCGCAAGGTCGGCCGTCCAGAAGGCGGCTGCGAAAAAGAAGACGCCGGCGCGCGTCGCCCACGTTTGAGAATATCGGCATGACCCAACGTCGCACACGCTATCCCGGCCCGATCGCCGAGGCCAAGACCCATGCCCACACCCTGATCGAGCAAGGGTTTGCCGAGGACGCGGCGCTGGCCGCCGTGCTGGATCGCTATCCGGCCGAGCTGTTCGACATCAATCTGTATGACTATGACGACGAGGGTCAGGTGTTCTTGCGCACCGGCGCGCGCGGGCGGCTGTCGGGCGAGAAACTGCTGGGGGCGATCAAACAGGGCCGGCTGTGGGTCAATCTGCGTGGGGTCGAGACGGGCTGGCCCGAGCTGTGGGCGGCGGCGATGAAGGACTTCGCCGCGATCCAAGCGACCTATCCGGGAATGCGGGCGGTGCGGAACGCGGGGCAACTGATCCTGTCGTCGCCCAAGGCGCGGGTGCCCTATCATTTCGACGCGGCGGGCGTGGTGCTGTTCCACCTGCGTGGGCGCAAGCGGCTGTTCGTCTATCCCGGCGACGAGGGCCATCTGCCCGAGCGGAATATGGAACAGGTGGTCGCGCGTCAGACGACCGAGGAACTGCCTTACACGCTGGCGTTCGAACAGGATGCGCAGGTCATGGATCTGGAGCCAGGTCGCGCCCTGACCTGGCCGCTGTACGCGCCGCATCGGGTGGAGAATCTGGACCGCTTCTGCGTCAGCCTGTCGATGGATTTCCAGACCTGGCCGTCGCGGTTCCGCAACGGCGCGCTGTTCACCAATGCGGTGATCCGCAGCCGGGGCGGGCGGCCGCGCTTCACCGACGGCATGACGACGCCGGAGCTGGCGGCGCGCTGGGCCGCGTCGCTGGCGCTGAAGAAGGCGGGCGCGATGAAGAGCAAGATCGCCAACTTCGAGCGCGACTTCGAGCCGGAGATCGGCGCGGAGGATGGCGCGGGCGCGCTGAACGCGACGTCATAAGCTCGGGTGTTAATTCGAGTTCATGACCTCGAGTTAAAATGACTTGGGCGCGGGCGGCGCGCACCTTCGCCTCACATTCGGGAAGGGAACACCGCTCATGAAAACCGCACTGATCGCCGCCGCCGCCGTCGCCACCCTGACCGGGTTCGTCGCCGCGCCCGCTTCGGCCGCCGAGGTCGAGATCCGCAACGCCGTCGCCCGCGTGGTGGTCATCGTCGAGGATCGTCAGGATATTGGCGTCGAGGTCACCCAAGGCCAGACGCGCTTGCCGGCCATCCAGGTTCGCCGCGACGGCAACGACGTCAAGATCGACGGCGGCCTGCGCCGTAACGGCATGTGGGGCGGCAACAGCGCCATTCGTGGCTGCAACTCCGGTCGCAGCGATGCGAGCCAGCCGGGGCAGGGCGCGACGGTCGAGGTGCGCGACCTGGGCCGCATCCGTCTGGAGGACGCGCCTTTGATCGTCGTGCGCACGCCGCGCGCGGTGGATGTCAGCGCCAGCGGCGCGGTCTTCGGCTCGGTCGGACGCGGCGCGCGGTCGGTCGAGTTGGACAATGGCGGCTGCGGCAACTGGAACGTGGCCAATGTGGATGGCGATCTGGAACTGGGACTTGGGGGCTCGGGCGCGATCCGCGCGGGAACGTCGCGATCGCTGAACGCTAGCGTCGGCGGATCGGGCTCCATCTCAGCCGGGGCGACCGGAGCCCTGAAGGCGGCTGTCGGCGGATCGGGCAATGTCGAGGTAGCCAGCGCCGGCGGACGCAGCGAACTGTCCATCGGCGGCTCGGGCGGTGTGAACGTACGGCAGGGCCGAATGGACAAGCTGTCGGTCGCCATCGGCGGCTCGGGCGATGTTCGCTACGGCGGCGCCACGCGCGACCTTGACGTGGCGATCGCCGGATCGGGCAGCGTCCGCGTCGCCTCGGCCACGGGATCGGTTTCTCGCTCCGTCGTCGGATCGGGAACCCTGCAGATCGGGCGATAAGACCCGAGCGACGAGAAGGCCCCCGGTCGTGGAACCCCGGGGGTCTTTTCCGGTCAAACAAAAAGCCCCGGCGGATCGCTCCGCCGGGGCTCTTCGCATGGATCAGGTCCGAGACGCTTAGAAGACGCTCAGGACGCTGGAGATGGCCGAGACGCCCAGGTTGGCGCCGGCGCGGTCACGCGCTTGCAGACCGCCGCCGAACGAGTAGCGCAGGCCGACCGACCAGGTGTCGACGTCCAGCGAATCGATGTCGGCGCGGGTGTAGGCGGCGCCCAGCGAGAACGGGGTGTTCTCGAACTCGTATTCGGCGCCCACGCCGTAGGTCCAGGCGTCGGTGTCGCCGCCCGAGAAATCGACGTTGTTGTAGGCGACGCCGGCGTTCAGGCGCAGGTTCGGCATGACGTAGAAGGCGGCGTCGGCGCCGACGGTCCAGATGTCGGCGTCAACGTTGTCGGCGGTCGTGTAGGCGACTTGGCCGGTCAGGGTGGCGTTCGACAGATACTTCTGCGCTTCGGCGCCGACGGTCCAGATCGGCTCGTTGCCGCTGCCGATGCCGTTGGCGGCGACGAAGGCGCCGGCGCGGACGTCGGAGGACCACATCTTGGTCAGGTGAGCGGCGGCGGCGCCGTTGACGTCTTCTTCGCCGAAGGCCTTGGTGTAGTCGATCGCGCCGTTCAGGGTGACGGTCCAGTCCTGGGCCGGCAGGGCGACCGAGCCGTCAACGGTCCAGACGTCGGCGTCGACGTCGTCGCCGGCGACTTCGATCGACGGGTTGGAATAGGTCACGCCGACCGAACCGATGGCGTCTTGGGCGAAGGCCGGGGCGGCGAACAGGGCGGCGGCGGCCGTGGCGAGGAGGATCGTCTTCATTTTTCTTTTGTCCTTAGCAGTCTGCACCCGGATGGGGGTCCGGGGAGGGGCGCTGCTATCAGGCTAAGACGAAGCGGAGCAATAAACCGACGTTCGATTGGCTTGGGATGGCAAGGTTGTTGCGCAACAGCCACGCGTTGCGGCCAGAATGTGTCACGACTTGGCGATCTGTGGGGCAAGTCGTTAATCGCGCGCCGCAGCCGCGCTCATCCACTATAAAGAGGGCGTGCAACGCGCCGACGTCGCCCCCGAATGTGTCGTCGCGCCGTGCGCAGCCCTCGGGGAAGACCGCGTCGAAATCCTGTCTCAGCCCGGGTTTGCGCGCTTGACGAAATCAGAATCGATAGGCATAAGCCACCACTCTTGTTGGACCGGCTGTGCAGTTCGCTGCAAACGCGGTTCGCAAGAACGACCTAAGTCACTGTTCTTTGCAGCTTCTTGGGATATCAACGGCCTTCGCGGGCAACTGCGTGGGCCGATCGTTTTTGCGGATTTGCGTTCCCTGAGGGCTTTTTGCCCGAAGGCCTTCGGTCTTTGAAATGGTTCACAGGGACGCGGTCCTCCGACCGCATTGGAAGTAAGCACCGATATGGATCAAAGCATCCGCATCAGGCTCAAGGCCTTTGATCACCGCGTCCTCGATTTTTCGACGCGCGAGATCGTTAATACCGCCAAGCGCACCGGCGCGACCGTTCGCGGTCCGATTCCGCTGCCGACCCTGATCGAGAAGTTCACCGTGAACCGCTCTCCGCACGTCGATAAGAAGTCGCGTGAGCAGTTTGAAATCCGCACGCACAAACGCGTGCTCGACATCGTCGACCCCACCCCGCAGACCGTGGACGCGCTCATGAAGCTCGACCTGTCCGCCGGCGTGGACGTCGAGATCAAGATTTAAAGTAGAAAGAGGCGGGATCCGATGCGCACGGGCGTGATCGCCAAGAAGCTGGGCATGACCCGCGTGTTCGCCGATGACGGCGCGCACGTACCGGTCACTGTGCTGCAGCTCGACGGCTGCCAAGTCGTCGGCCAACGTACCCAGGAGCGTGACGGCTACGTCGCTCTCCAGCTGGGCGCTGGCACGAAGAAGGCTAAGAACACCAACAAGGCTCAACGCGAGACCTTCGCCAAGGCGGAAGTCGAACCGAAAGCCTATGTGACCGAGTTCCGCGTCGATGCGGACGGTCTGCTGGACGTGGGCGCCGAACTGTCGGCCGAACACTTCCTGGTGGGTCAGAAGGTCGACATCCAGGGCGAGACCATCGGTAAGGGTTTCGCCGGCGCCATGAAGCGCTGGAACTTCGGCGGCCTTCGCGCCACCCACGGCGTTTCGGTCTCGCACCGTTCGCACGGTTCGACGGGTAACCGTCAGGACCCGGGTCGCACGTTCCCCGGCAAGAAGATGGCCGGCCACTACGGCGCCGAAACCGTCACCACCCAGAACCTGACCGTCGTCCGCGTGGACGCCGAGCGTGGCCTGATCCTGATCAAGGGCGCCGTCCCCGGTCACGACGGCAGCTACGTCAAGGTTCGCGACGCCATCAAGAAGGCTCGCCCGGCCGACGCTCCGTTCCCCGGCGCGCTGAAGTCGAGCAAGTCTGCTGCTCAACCCGCCTCGACCCCGGCTGAAGAAGCCCCCGTCGAAGCGACCGAAGGCGGTGAAGCGTAATGAAACTCTCTGTCATCCAACTCGACGGCAAGGCTGCTGGCGACGTGGAACTGTCGGACGCCGTCTTCGGCATCTCCGACATCCGCGGCGACATTCTGGCCCGCACCGTCAACTGGCAACTGGCCAAGCGCCGCGCCGGTACGCACAAGGTTCAAACCCGCAACGAGAACTCTCGTACGGGTAAGAAGATGTACAAGCAAAAGGGCACCGGCGGCGCTCGTCACGGTTCGCGCCGTGCACCGCAGTTCGTCGGCGGTTCGCGCGCCTTCGGCCCGATCGTTCGCGATCACGGCTTCTCGCTGCCGAAGAAGATCCGCGCCCTGGCTCTGCGTCACGCCCTGTCTTCCAAGGCCAAGTCGGGCGACCTGATCGTGGTCGACACCGTCTCGGTCAAGGAAGCCAAGACCGCTTCGCTGCGCGAAACGCTCGGCAAGCTGGGCTGGACCAAGGCTCTCATCATCGCGGGTCCCGAAGTCGACACGAACTTCGGCCTGGCCGCACGCAACATCCCGCACATCGACGTGCTGCCGAACGCCGGCCTGAACGTCTATGACATCCTGCGGGCTGACAAGCTGGTGCTGACGAAGGCCGCCATCGAGGCCATCGAAGCCCGCTTCAGCGATAAGGAAGCCGCGTAATGGCCGCTCAACCTACCGCCAAGCACTACGACACCATCCTGGCCCCGGTGATCACCGAAAAGGCCACGATCCTGTCCGAGCAGAACAAGGTCGTCTTCCGCGTCGCCGACACGGCGTCCAAGGACGAGATCGCCGCTGCGGTCGAAAGCCTGTTCAAAGTCAACGTCGTCAAGGTCAACACCTTGGTTCAAAAGGGCAAGACCAAGCGCTTCCGGGGCATCCTGGGTCGTCGCGTCGACATCAAAAAAGCGATCGTGACGCTGGCCGACGGCCAGTCGATCGACGTCACCACGGGGCTCTGATCAGATGGCCTTGAAAACCTACAATCCGACTTCGCCGGGCCGTCGCGCCCTCGTGCTGGTCGACCGTTCGGAACTCCACAAGGGCCGTCCGGAAAAGTCGCTGACCGAAGGCCTGACCAAGTCGGGCGGACGCGGGCAGGGCGGTCGCATCGCGGTCCGCTTCCGCGGCGGCGGCGCCAAGACCCTGTACCGCAAGATCGACTTCAAGCGTCGCAAGTGGGACATGGTCGGCACGGTCGAGCGTCTGGAATACGACCCGAACCGCACGGCCTTCATCGCCCTGGTCACCTATGCCGACGGCGAGAAGACCTACATCATCGCGCCGCAACGCCTTAAGGCGGGCGACACGATCGTCGCGGGCGAAAAGACCGACGTGAAGCCGGGCAACGCCATGCCGCTTCGTTCGATGCCGGTGGGTACGATCATCCACAACATTGAAATGAAGCCGGGCAAGGGCGCCCAGTTGGCCCGTTCGGCCGGCGCCTACGCCCAGTTGGTCGGTCGCGATCAGGGCTACGCCCAGATCCGTCTCGGCTCGGGCGAACTGCGCATGGTCCTGGACGGCTGCATCGCCACGGTGGGCGCGGTTTCGAACCCCGACCACATGAACCAGAACCTGGGCAAGGCCGGTCGCAAGCGTCACATGGGCTGGCGTCCGCACGTTCGCGGCGTCGCCATGAACCCGATCGACCACCCGCATGGTGGTGGTGAAGGCCGGACCTCTGGTGGTCGCACCCCCGTCACGCCGTGGGGTAAGGACACCAAGGGCACTCGTACCCGCAAGAACAAGGCTACGGACAAGTACATCATCCGTACCCGCCACGTTAAGAAGGCTCGCTAAGAATGGCCCGCTCCTCCTGGAAAGGCCCGTTTGTCGACGGGTATCTGCTCAAGAAGGCCGACGCCGTTCAATCGTCGGGCCGCAAGGACGTGATCAAGACCTGGTCGCGCCGCTCCACCATCCTGCCGCAGTTCGTCGGTCTGACGTTCGGCGTCCATAACGGTCAGAAGCACGTGCCCGTGTCGGTCTCGGAAGAGATGGTCGGCATGAAGCTCGGCGAGTTCGCCCCGACCCGGAACTTCCCGGGTCACGCGGCGGACAAGAAGGCCAAAAGGAAGTAACCGATGGCCCAGACAAAAAACGAGCGTCGGGTCGCCCCGACCGAGGCCCGCGCCAAGCTGGTCAACGTGCGCATCAGCCCGCAAAAGCTGAACCTGGTCGCCGCTTCGATCCGCGGCATGCCGGTCCAGAAGGCGCTGAACGAGCTGGAATTCAGCCGTAAGCGCATCGCCGGCGACGTCCGCAAGGTCCTGTATTCGGCGATCTCGAACGCCGAGAACAACCACAACCTCGACATCGACAATCTGGTCGTCGCCGAGGCCTTCGTGGGCAAGAACCTGGTGATGAAGCGTTTCGCGAGCCGTGCTCGCGGTCGTTCGTCGCGCATCCTGAAACCGTTCAGCGAGATCACCATCGTGGTCCGTGAAGCCGGCGAGGCCGCCTGATGGGACAGAAAATCAATCCGGTTGGTCTGCGCCTCGGCGTGAACCGCACGTGGGACAGCCGCTGGTTCGCCGCCGGCGCGGACTATTCCCGCCTGCTGCACCAGGACCTGAAGCTGCGCGAGTGGCTGCGGGAACGCCTGGCCGCCGCCGGCGTGTCGCGCATCATCATCGAGCGCCCGCACAAGAAGTGCCGCATCACCATCTACGCCGCCCGTCCGGGCGTCGTGATCGGCAAGAAGGGCGCCGACATCGAGAAGCTCCGCAAGGACATCTCGGCGCGCACCGAGGGTGAAGTTCACCTGAACATCATCGAAGTCCGCAAGCCGGAAACCGATGCGCAGCTGATCGCCGAGAACATCGCGCAGCAGCTGGAGCGCCGCGTGGCCTTCCGTCGCGCTATGAAGCGTTCGATGCAGTCGGCCATGCGTCTGGGCGCCAAGGGCATTCGCATGAATGTCTCGGGTCGTCTGGGCGGCGCGGAAATCGCACGTATGGAATGGTACCGCGAAGGTCGCGTGCCGCTTCACACGCTGCGCGCCGACATCGACTATGGCTTCTACGAAGCCAAGACGACCTACGGCATCATCGGCGTGAAGGTCTGGGTCTTTAAGGGTGAAGTGCTGGAGCACGATCCCATGGCGCAGGACAAGCGTTGGGCCCAGGAAGCGTCGGGTCCGTCCTCGAACGAAGGCCGCGAACGCGGCGGCCCCCGTGGCGACCGCGGTCCGCGTCGCGACCGGGGACGTGAGAACTAAGTCATGTTGCAACCGAAGAAGACCAAATACCGCAAGGCCTTCAAGGGCCGGATCCATGGCTCGGCCAAGGGCGGTTTCTCGCTGAACTTCGGGTCGTACGGCCTGAAGACGCTGGAGCCGGAACGCATCACCGCGCGTCAGATCGAAGCGGCTCGCCGCGCGATCACGCGCCAGATGAAGCGTCAGGGCCGCGTCTGGATCCGCGTCTTCCCCGACCTGCCCGTCACGGGCAAGCCGGCCGAAGTCCGGATGGGTAAGGGTAAGGGCGCCGTGGACCACTGGGCTGCGCGTTGCCACCCGGGCCGCATCCTGTTTGAAATCGACGGCGTGCCGGACGATGTCGCCCGCGAAGCACTCCGTCTCGGCGCCGCCAAGCTGCCGGTCCGCACCAAGGTCGTGACCCGTATCGACGCCGGCGTCGCGCATGTGGAGGCTGCCGCCTAATGACCAAGATCGCCGATCTGCGGTCGCAAACGACCGACCAACTGTCCGACGAGCTGCTGAAGCTCAAGAAGGAACAGTTCAACCTGCGCTTCCAGGCGGCCACCGGCCAAATGGAAAAGACTCACCGCGTTGGTGAAGTCCGCAAAGACATCGCTCGCATCTCGACGCTTCTGCGCGAGAAGCGTGCTGCCTCGTAAGGAAACGAATATGCCCAAGCGAATTCTTGAAGGCGTGGTCGTGTCCGACAAGGGCGAGAAGACTGTCGTTGTGAAGGTGGAGCGCACCCTGCTTCACCCGCTTCTGAAGAAGACCGTCCGGTCGTCCAAGAAGTACCACGCGCACGACGAAGCCAACGCGCTCAAGGTCGGCGACATCGCTCGCATCGTCGAGTGCGCCCCCAAGTCCAAACTGAAGCGCTGGGAAGTTCTTTCCAACGCCTCCGCCTCGTAATCAGAAGGATCTGATCTTATGATCCAGATGCAAACTAACCTGGAAGTGGCCGATAATTCGGGCGCCCGCCGGGTCATGTGCATCAAGGTGTTGGGCGGCTCCAAGCGCCGCTACGCCTCGATCGGCGACACAATCGTCGCCTCCGTGAAGGAAGCCATTCCGCGCGGCCGTGTGAAGAAGGGCGACGTCGTTCGCGCCATCGTCGTGCGCACCGCCAAGGACATCCAACGCAAGGACGGCTCGGTCATCCGCTTTGACAAGTCGGCCGCCGTCATCGTCAACAAGCAGAACGAGCCTGTCGGCACGCGGATCTTCGGCCCGGTTCCCCGCGAACTGCGCGCCAAGAACCACATGAAGATCATCTCGCTGGCTCCGGAGGTCCTGTAACATGGCCGCCAAGATCAAGAAGGGCGACCGCGTCGTCGTCCTCACCGGCAAGGACAAGGGCCGCACGGGCAACGTGCTGAAGGTCCTGCCCACCGAAAACCGCGTCCTCGTCGAAGGCGTCAACATGGTTCAGCGCCACACGCGCCCGAGCCAGGCTGACCCGCAGGGCGGCATCAAGAACAAGGAAGCTTCGCTTCACCTGTCGAACGTCGCGATCGCCGACGCCAACGGCAAGGCGACCCGCGTCGGCTTCAAGATCGATGGGGACAAGAAGGTCCGCATCGCCAAGACGACGGGAGACGTCATCTGATGGCTACCGAGAAGTACACCCCGCGCCTCAAGGACGAGTATCACGTTCGCATCCGCCAGGTGATGAAGGAAAAGTTCGGCTACACGAACGAAATGCAGGTGCCCAAGCTGGACAAGATCGTCCTGAACATGGGCATCGGCGAAGCCGTCGCGGACTCCAAGAAGGCGAACACCGCCCTCAAGGATCTGACCGCCATCGCCGGTCAGAAGGCCGTCGCCACCAAGGCCCGTAACTCCATCGCCGGCTTCAAGCTGCGCGAAGGCATGGTCATCGGCGGCAAGGTCACCCTGCGCGGCGACCAGATGTACGAGTTCCTGGACCGGTTCATCACGATCGCGCTGCCGCGCGTGAAGGATTTCCGTGGTCTGAAGGGCACGTCCTTCGATGGTCGCGGCAACTACGCCACGGGTCTGAAGGAGCACATCGTGTTCCCGGAGATCAACTACGACCAGATCGATCAGATGTGGGGCATGGACATTGTCGTCTGCACCACGGCCAAGACCGATGAGGAAGCCAAGGCTCTCCTCACCGAGTTCAAGTTCCCGTTCGTGAAGAACTGAGCGGGAAGGGAAGAGCACAATGGCTAAGAAAAGCGCCGTAAACCGCAACGAAGCCGTCAAGGCCCTGGTTGCGAAGTATGCCGCGAAGCGGGCCGCCCTGAAGGCGACCGCCAACGACGAAAACCTGCCGCTGGAGGAGCGCTTCGAGGCGCGCCTGCAACTGGCCGCCCTGCCGCGCAACTCCGCGCCGAGCCGCATTCGCAACCGCTGCGAAGTGACGGGTCGTCCGCGGGCGTTCTACCGCAAGCTCAAGATGAGCCGTATTGCGCTGCGTGAACTGGGCAACCTGGGCCAGATTCCCGGCCTGACGAAGTCCAGCTGGTAAGGGGAGCGAACAGACATGATGATCAACGATCCCCTGAGCGACATGATCGCTCGCATCAAGAACGCGGCGACCCGCAAGCGTTCCAAGGTGCTGACCCCGGCCTCCCGTCTGCGCCAGCGCGTCCTCGACGTGCTGCAGGACGAAGGCTACATCCGCGGCTACAACCTGGTTCAGAACCCGGGTGAGTTTCCGCAGTTCGAGATCGAGCTGAAGTACTTCGACGGTCAGCCCGTCATCGCTGAGATCGCGCGCGTGTCCAAGCCGGGCCGCCGCGTCTATTCGGCGATCGGCGATCTGAAGCCCGTCAAGAACGGCCTCGGCATCTCGATCCTCTCGACTTCGAAGGGCGTCATGTCCGACGCTTCCGCCCGCGACGCTAACGTCGGCGGCGAAGTCCTCTGCAGGGTCTACTGATATGTCCCGTATTGGCAAGAAAACCATCGCCGTGCCGAAGGGCGTGACTGTCACGCTCGACGGCCAGAACATCACCGTCAAGGGACCCAAGGGCGAACGCGCCTGGACCGTCGCCGACGAGATCGAAGTCAAGCAGGAAGGCGACGAGGTGTCGCTGACCCCGCGTTCGGACACGCCTCGCGCTCGCGCGATGTGGGGTCTGTCGCGCACCCTGGTCGACAACATGGTCACGGGCGTCACCTCGGGCTTCGAGAAGTCGCTGGAGCTGGTCGGCGTGGGTTACCGCGCCGCGATGAAGGGCGACGCCCTGTCGCTGCAACTCGGCTTCTCGCACGAAGTCGACATCGCTCCGCCGTCGGGCGTCAGCTTCGCCGTGCCGAAGCAGACCGAGATCAAGATCTCGGGCGCTGACAAGCAAGCCGTCGGTCAGATCGCCGCGGTCATCCGCAAGCTGCGTCCGCCGGAGCCCTATAAGGGCAAGGGCGTCCGTTATGCGGGCGAGACCGTCCGTCGCAAGGAAGGCAAGAAGAAGTAAGTCATGGCTCTTTCTCTTCGACAACAAGCCAAGCGTCGCTCGGAGCGCACGCGTCGCCGCCTGAAGGCTGTCGCCAACGGTCGTCTGCGCCTGTCGGTCTACCGTTCGGACAAGAACATCTCGGCCCAGATCATCGACGACGCCCAGGGCGTGACCGTCGTGGCTGCCTCGTCGCTGGAAGGCGGCAAGGGCAAGCGCGGTTCGGACACGGCTGCGGCCGCCGCGATCGGCAAGCTGATCGCCGAACGTGCCATCGAGAAGGGCGTCAAGGACGTCGTCTTCGACCGTGGCGAGTACATCTATCATGGACGGGTGAAGGCGCTGGCGGAAGCCGCGCGTGAAGCCGGCCTGAACTTCTAAGGGACGCGACAGATGGCGCAACAACCCCAACGCGGCGGCGGCGGCAACGATCGCAACCGTCGTGACAACCGCAACGGTCCCGCTGTCGATGGTCCGGATTCCGACATCGTCGAGAAGCTGGTTCACATCAACCGCGTCGCCGCCACCGTCAAAGGCGGCCGTCGCTTCAGCTTCGCAGCCCTGATGGTCGTCGGCGACGGCAAGGGTCGCGTCGGCTTCGGTCACGGCAAGGCGCGCGAAGTGCCGGAAGCCATCCGCAAGGCGACCGAAGAAGCCAAGAAGACGATGATCCGCGTTCCGCTGCGCGAGAACCGCACCCTGCACCACGACGGCAACGGCCGTTGGGGCGCCGGCAAGATCATGATGCGGGCCGCCCCTCCCGGGACCGGCGTCATCGCGGGCGGTCCGATGCGCGCCGTGCTCGAAACCCTCGGCGTCCAGGACGTCGTGGGCAAGTCGACCGGTTCGTCGAACCCCTACAACATGATCCGCGCGACGTTCGAAGCGCTGAAGGTCCAGTCCTCGCCCCGCCAGGTCGCGTCCAAGCGCGGCAAGAAGGTCGCGGATCTGATGGGCCGCCGCAACGACGGCGCCTCGGCGCCCGAAGCCGTGGAGTCCTAAGTCATGGCTGAGAAGAAAACCCTCACCGTCAAGCAGACCGGTTCGCCGATCCGCCGCAAGAGCGACCAGCGCGCCACTCTGGTGGGCCTGGGTCTGAACCGCCTGGGTCGTGAATCGACCCTGGAAGACACGCCTTCGGTTCGCGGGATGATCGCCAAGGTCGCCCACCTGACCGAGATCGTCGAGAAGTAAGCCGTTTCGCCCTCTCCCGAACCCGGGGGAGGGCGTTTCTGCACTTGCGAATACCCGAGGGGTCGCTTATCAGCGGCCCTTCATTTTTTCCAAGCCGAGTCCGGACAATGTCCGGGCGCTAGCACCCGAAAGGATCAGGCACATGAAACTGAACGAAATCCGCGACAACGAAGGCGCCCACAAGAAGCGCATGCGCGTCGGCCGTGGCCCCGGATCGGGCAAGGGCAAGACCGCCGGCCGTGGCGTCAAGGGTCAGAAGTCGCGTTCGGGCGTCGCCATCGGCGGGTTCGAAGGCGGCCAAATGCCGCTGTACATGCGCATGCCCAAGCGCGGCTTCAACAACGCCAATGCTCTGAAGCTGGCTGAAGTGAACCTGTGGCGCCTGCAAGACGCCGTCGACGCCGGCAAGCTGGACGCCAAGTCGGAACTGAAGGGCGACGCCCTGGTCGCCGCCGGCGTGATCCGTCGCGTCAAGGACGGCGTGCGTCTGCTGGGCACCGGCGAGCTGAAGCAAGCGCTGAACCTGGTCGTCTGGTCGGCCACCGCCGGCGCCAAGAAGGCCATCGAAGCGGCTGGCGGCTCGGTCGTCGAGCAACGCATCGAAGCCGAAGCCAAGGCCGCCGCGCGCGTCGAGAAGCGCAACGCCGCCAAGGGCAAGGCTCCGGCCGCCAAGGCGCCGCGCGGCGACGAGAACAAGATCTCGGCCCGCACCAAGCGCACCGCCGCCAAAGCCTAAGTCACGCGTCGTCGCGGCGATTAGGTCGTGACCTGATTACATCTGCGACGACGAAAGAACGGAAGCGGCCCTCGCATGAGGGCCGCTTTCCGCCTATCTGACGACTCAATCAGTCGTGGGGACGCATAATGGCTTCGGCCGCAGAACAACTCGCCGCCAATATGAACATGGGCTCGTTCGCGAAAGCGACCGAGCTGCATAAACGCCTGCTGTTCACGCTGGGCGCGCTTCTGGTCTATCGCATCGGCACCTATGTGCCGATCCCGGGCATCAACTCGCAGGCCTTCCTGCAGTTCTTCCAAAACCCGGACGGTCAGCGCGGCATCCTGGACATGTTCAACATGTTCTCGGGCGGCGCGGTCGAGCGTATGGCCATCTTCGCCCTGAACGTGATGCCCTACATCTCGGCCTCGATCATCGTGCAGCTGATGGGCACGGTGTATCCGCCCTGGGAGAAGCTGAAGAAGGAAGGCGGCGAAAGCGGCCGCAAGCAGCTGAACCAGTACACCCGTTATCTGACGGTGTTCCTGGCGCTGGCCCAGTCCTTCGGCATCGCGGCGGGTCTGAACAGCACGGCCGGTCTGGTCGACAACCCCGGCATCTTCTTCATCATCTCGACGGTCGTGACCCTGACCGGCGGCACCATGTTCCTGATGTGGCTGGGAGAGCAGGTGACGGCGCGCGGCGTCGGCAACGGCATCTCGCTGATCATCTTCGCCGGTATCGTGGCCGTTCTGCCGTCCACCATCGCCCGCCTGCTGGGCCTGGCCCAGCAGGGCCAGATGTCGGCCTTCGCCCTGCTGTTCATCGCCATCCTGGCCGTGGCCACCGTGGTCTTCATCGTCTTCATGGAACGCGCCCAGCGCCGTCTTCTGATCCAGTATCCGAAGCGCCAGGAAGGCAACCGCATGGCGGGCGGCGAGCGTTCGTTCCTGCCGCTGAAGGTCAACACCGCCGGCGTGATCCCGCCGATCTTCGCCTCGTCGCTGCTGATGCTGCCGACGACGGTTGCGACCATGACGGCCAACGCCGACCTGCCCAGCTGGATGAGCTGGCTGCCGCTGGTGACGGCGCAGCTGACGCACGGCCAGCCGCTGTTCATGGCGCTGTATGCCGCCCTGATCGTCTTCTTCTGCTTCTTCTACACCTCGATCACCTTCAATCCCGAAGACACGGCCGAGAACCTGCGCAAATACGGCGGCTTCCTGCCGGGGATCCGTCCGGGCAAGCGCACGGCGGAATATCTGGACTATGTCCTGACCCGCCTGACCGTGATCGGCGCCGCCTACATCACCGCAGTCTGCCTGCTGCCCGAGTTCATCGTCAGCCAGTTCGGCAACAGCCTGTATTTTGGCGGAACGTCTATCTTGATCGTCGTCTCGGTCACCATGGACACTGTGGCCCAGATCCAGTCCCAACTGCTGGCGCACCAGTACGAAGGCCTGATCAAGAAGGCCAAGCTGCGTGGTCGTGGCGGTCGCGGCGCTCCCACGCCCGTCCGCCGCTAAGTCTTAGGTTGTCAGACGCCCAGGGGAGGGCTGAAGCATGAACTTGATCCTGTTCGGACCGCCGGCGGCGGGCAAGGGCACCCAGGCCAAGCGGCTGGTGGAAGAGAAGGGCATGGTCCAGCTTTCCACCGGCGACATGCTGCGCGCGGCGATCGCCTCGGGCTCGGAGCTGGGGCTCAAGGTCAAGGACGTGCTGGCGCGCGGCGATCTGGTCACCGACGAGATCGTCATCGCCCTGATCGAGGATCGCCTGACGGAGGCCGAGGCCGCCGGCGGCGCCATCTTCGACGGCTTCCCCCGCACCGTGGCCCAGGCCGAGGCGCTGGACGAGATGCTGGCCAAGCGTGGTGTTCAGATCGACGCCGTCGTCCGCCTGAAGGTGGACGACACCGCCCTGACCGAACGGATCGCCAAGCGCTTCGCCGAACAGGGCCGTCCGGACGACAATCCGGAGTCCTTCAAGGTCCGGCTCGAGGCCTACAACCGCAACACCGCGCCGCTGCTTCCCTACTACGAAGCCCAGGGCAAGCTGACCGAAGCCGACGGCATGGGCTCGATCGAGTCCGTTGCCAAGGCGATCGACGAGGCCTTGGCCTGATTTGCGTTTTCGGGCGTTGATCGCCTGATGACTGAATTAGACGACCCCAAACCTGAGAAGACCCGTCTGCGTCGATGGCGCATGGCGGGCATATTCGTCGCCGTTGCGGTCGCCGAAATCGGCTTGTTTCTGTTGCTGGGGCAGGTGAGGGGGCCGACGCAGACGCCTGTGGTTGAGCCGCCGCCGTTCGAGGTCGTGCTCTACGATCCGCCGCCGCCCATTTCCAACGAACCCCCGGCGCCCAAGACCGGCGGCGGCGCACCCGCTGCGCCATCCGTCATTCACACGCCGCCGCCTCCGCCCAAGGAACGCCCGCGCGAAGTTCCCGCACCGCCTGTCAAGGCGCCGGAACCCGCGCCCGTCGTCGGGGTCGCGCCGGCGCCGTCGCCGCAACCCGGCTTCGGCCAGGGCGGGCAGGGGACAGGCAGCGGATCCGGCGTCGGCTCTGGATCCGGCCCCGGCAGCGGCTCGACCGGACCGCGTCTGGTCACCGGTCCCACCATCGGCCAGATTCGCGCCAATCACCCGCCGGGCGCCCGCAGCCGTTACGGCCGGGTCGAACTGTCCTGCGTCATTCGCCAGGACAGTAGGCTGGACGGTTGCCGCGTCGTTCAAGAGACACCCCCCGGCCTGGGCTTCGGCGCGGCCGGCTTGCAGGTGTCCGGCTATTTCCGCTTCCAGCCGCCGACCGAAGACGGTCGACCGGTCGAGGGCCAACGGGTCACCGTCGGCGTCGATTTCGGCCGCCCGCCACGCTGAAGCGGCGCCGTGCGGGAGCGGATGTTGACGCCCGGTGAATCATCTGTATAAGGGCGCCTTCCCGCGAAGGGCGCCACGCTCCTGGTTTGTTAACCGGAGCGTTTGTTGCGTCTGAATAACGCGTATCTGGAGAATTTCGTGGCCCGTATTGCTGGCGTCAACATCCCGACCAACAAGCGCGTAGAGATCGCGCTTCAGTATATCCATGGCATCGGCCCGGCCGCCGCCAAGGACATCACCGAAAAGGTGGGCATCGAGCCCGCCCGCCGGGTGAACCAGCTGACGGACGCCGAAGTCCTGTCGATCCGCGAAACGATCGACAAGGATCACACCGTCGAGGGCGACCTGCGCCGCGAGACGTCGATGAACATCAAGCGTCTGATGGATCTGGCCTGCTATCGCGGCCTGCGTCACCGCAAGGGCTTGCCGGTCCGCGGTCAGCGCACCCACACGAACGCCCGCACCCGCAAGGGTCCCGCCAAGCCGATCGCCGGCAAGAAGAAGTAAGACAGACACATGGCCAAGGAACCGGGTCGCGTAAAGAAGCGCGAGCGCAAGAACATCACCTCGGGCGTCGCCCACGTGAATGCTTCGTTCAACAACACCATGATCACGATCACCGATGCCCAGGGCAACGCGATCTCGTGGTCTTCGGCGGGTCACATGGGCTTCAAGGGTTCGCGTAAGTCGACTCCTTACGCCGCTCAGATGGCTGCGGAAGACGCTGGCAAGAAGGCCCAGGAACACGGCGTGAAGACGCTGGAAGTGAACGTTTCGGGTCCGGGCTCCGGCCGTGAATCGGCCCTGCGCGCGCTGCAGTCGGTCGGTCTGACGATCACGACGATCCGCGACGTCACCCCGATGCCGCACAATGGTTGCCGTCCGCCCAAGCGTCGTCGCGTCTAAGCGATAGCGTTTTAAGGCACCCCCAATCTCCGTCCGCTCCATCATGGCCTCGTCGACAAGGCCGGAGCAGGCGAAACCCGTTCGAGGGACAAAATGATCGAAAGAAACTGGCAAGAGCTGATCCGTCCCGAGAAGCCGCAGATCGAGACCGGTTCCGATGCCCAGCGCAAGGCGCGCCTGGTCGCCGAACCCCTCGAGCGTGGCTTCGGCGTGACGCTCGGCAACGCGCTTCGTCGCGTTCTGCTGTCCTCGCTGCAAGGCGCGGCCGTCACGGCCATCCAGATCGACGGCGTGGTCCATGAGTTCTCGTCGCTGGAAGGCGTGCGCGAAGACGTGGTCGACATCGTCCTGAACATCAAGCAACTGGCGCTGCGCATGCACGCCGAAGGCCCCAAGCGCATGACGCTGCGCGCCACGGGCCCCGGTCCGGTGACGGCCGGTCAGATCGACGTGCCAGCGGACATCGAGGTTCTGAACCCCGATCACGTCATCTGCACGCTGGACGACGGCGCATCGGTGCGCATGGAACTGACCGTCCAGAACGGCAAGGGCTATGTCGCCGCCGAGCTGAACCGTCCGGAAGATGCGCCGATCGGCCTGATCGCCGTCGACGCCCTGTATTCGCCGGTCAAGAAGGTGGCTTACCGCGTCGAGCCGACCCGTCAGGGCCAGTCGCTGGACTACGACAAGCTGCTGCTGGAAGTCGAAACCAACGGTGCGGTCACGCCGGTTGACGCCGTGGCCTACGCCGCGCGCATCCTGCAGGACCAGCTCCAGATCTTCATCACCTTCGAAGAGCCCAAAAAGGCTGTCGAGCAGTCGGACGGCAAGCCCGACCTGCCCTTCAACCCGGCGCTGCTGAAGAAGGTAGACGAGCTGGAACTGTCGGTTCGTTCGGCCAACTGCCTGAAGAACGACAACATCGTCTACATCGGCGACCTGATCCAGAAGACCGAGGGCGAAATGCTTCGCACCCCGAACTTCGGCCGCAAGTCGTTGAACGAGATCAAGGAAGTTCTCACGACGATGGGCCTCAGCCTCGGCATGGACGTGCCGAATTGGCCGCCCGAAAACATCGAAGATCTGGCCAAGAAGTTCGACGACCAGATCTAAGTTCAACCCTCCGCCCGTCTCCTTCGGGAGAATGTCGGGGCGGTTAGAAGATTACGGTTCCAGGTCCCTGTCGGGATACCGGTTCCGGAGTAGGAGAGACCCAGATGCGCCACGGCGCCGCCCATCGTAAACTCGGTCGCACGACCAGCCACCGCACCGCCATGTTCGCCAACATGGCCGCCTCGCTGATCAAGCACGAGCAGATCACCACGACCCTGCCCAAGGCGAAGGAACTGCGTCCCTTCGTCGAGAAGCTGGTCACCCTCGCCAAGAAGGGCGACCTGCACGCGCGTCGTCAGGCCATCAGCCAGGTTCGCGACGTGCCGCAAGTCGGCAAGCTGTTCGAAACGCTGGGCCCGCGCTACAGCGAGCGTAACGGCGGCTATATCCGCATCATGAAGGCCGGCTTCCGCCACGGCGACAACGCCCCGATGGCCGTCATCGAGTTCGTCGACCGCGACGTCGAAGCCAAGGGCAAGGACTCCGGTCCGGTCTTGGCCTTCGAAGGCAACGACGAAGACTAAGATTTGGTCGTGTGACCAAACGCCGGAAGGGCGGTCGGAGCGATCCGACCGCCCTTTTGCTTTGCGTGTAACCGGACATGAGGGGTGAATGACCGTCGCCATCGTCGATTTCCGTCCCGATCACGCCGCCGCCTGGGCGCGGTTGAACACCGCCTGGCTGGTCGAGGGCGGCTTCGCGATCGAGGCCAAGGATCGGCTGGCGATCAGTGATCCGCAGGGCGTGTTCCTAAACAAGGGCGGGCGCATCTTTATCGCGGAGAAGGATAGGGAGCCCGTGGGCTGCTGCGCCATGGTCTCGACCGATGACGGCGTGGAGGTCTGCAAGATGACCGTCACGCCCGCCGCGCGCGGCCTGGGTCTGGCGCGACGCCTGCTGGACGCCTGCGAAGCCGTGGCGCGAGAAACGGGCGCTGTACGCCTCTATCTGGAAACCAACAGCGCCCTGAAGCCCGCGATCGCCTTGTATGAAAGCGCCGGCTTCGTTCACCTGCCGCCACAGCCCACGCCCTATGCGCGCGCCGACGTCTTCATGGAGAAACGGCTTTAACCGCCCCAGGATGCGGCGGTGGACGCCTTCCGCGACTGGCTGGTCGCGGAAGGCGCGCAAAGTCCATTGCCGCCTATTCCTTCGACAGGTCCTGGCGGTTGAACCAGGCGACGGCGGCGGCGAAGGGGATGCCGATCCAGAGGGCCAGGCTGAGGATGCCCTTGAGTACGGCGTGATCCGGCAGTTCGGTCGCCGCCATGCCGCCCGCGATGGCGGCCTTCAGCAGGTCGGTGGCCACGCCGGGTGACAGCAGAGGCAAAAGCCAGCCGTCCGGCGTCACGCCCATCGGCAGCAGCAGTTGGGGCAGGAAGAACTGGGCCACGCCGATCACCAGCGGCGCGAACAGGGCCGCCAGCAACGAGCGCGTCACCACGGCCGCCAGGAGGCCGAGCATGGTGAACTGCAGGATGCGCGCCCAGCAGGTCAGGGTCAGAAGGCCGAAGTCCGCCGCCGTTGCGCCGGTCATCGAGAAGGTGAGCGGGCGGCCGAACACCGCCGCCTGGATCACGCTGGCGATCACGTCGGAGATCAGGGCGGCGAAGGTCGCCAGCACGATCACCAGACCCACGACCGCGACCTTGCCGGTCAGCAGGTTCGGCCGAGTGTTGCGCGCGCTGATCAGCCGCCAAGTCTCCCAGCGATAGTCGCCGGCGTAGATGGTCGCCGCGCCGATCAGGACGAACATCAGGATGGCCGGATTGGCGAAGTCGCCCGCGCTCTTGACCAAGGTCATACCCAGATCGAGCGGGCCGCCCTTCATCATGTCCGGCGGCAGCTTGCCCGCCAGTTTCGCCTCATTGGCCTTGGCGACCACGAAGCCCAGGGTGGCGAGGATTATGCCCATGATCGGGATGAACAGCACGCTCCAGAACAGGGCGGTGCGGTTCTTGGACAGGCGGTAGGTTTCGGAACGGATCGCGTCAGCCAGCACGGTTTTGCTCCTGCACGCCGGTCCAGCCGGTTTCGCTCATGAAGACGTCTTCCAGGTCCGCGCCGATCCAGCGGGCCTCTTCGATATCGACGCCGCCATCGACCAGAGCCTTAATGGCGGCGGCGGCCTCGGCGCGAGGCACGGCGGCCACGATCGCGTCGCCCTCAAGCGTCGCACGGTCGCCCAGCACGGACATGGCCTTGGCCAGAGGCGTGACCGACAGGCGCAGCCGCTCGCCCGAGGCGGTCAGGTCGGAGACGCGGCCTTCGGTGATCACCTTGCCCTTGTTGAAGATGGCGACGCGGTCGCAGACGCGCTGGACCTCCTGAAGCTGGTGGCTGGCCAGGATGACGGTCACGCCGTCGTGGTCGGCCAGGCTGCGGATCAGGGCGCGCATCTCCTGGATGCCGGGCGGATCCATGCCGCTGGTCGGTTCATCCAGAATGACGAGGTCCGGCTTGGTCATCAGGGCGGCGGCGACGCCCAGACGTTGCAGCATGCCGACCGAAAAGCCCTTCACGCGGCGATTGGCGGCCTCGGTCAGGCCGACGCGTTGCAGCCAGTCAGCGATCTCGGCCGAGGACACGCCGCCGTGGGCGCGGGCCAGCCATTCCAGCACCTGGCGGGCGGTCATAAAGGGCGGAAAGCGCGGCGTCTCGATCATCGACCCCATGCGCCGCATCGAGGCCGGATCGCCGATCCGACCGCCCATCACCACAGCGTCGCCCTCGGTCGGCCGAATCAGACCCAGCAGGGTGCGAAACAGCGTCGATTTGCCCGCCCCATTGGGACCCAGAATGCCGTAGACCCCGCCGCGCGGGATCGACAAGGTCAGGCCGTCCAAGGCCTTTACCGTCCCGTAGGTCTTGGTCAGGCCGCGAATGTCGATGACGGTTTCCATACGCCAAGCTTGGCGAGTGAACGCCGGTCGCACAAGCCGTCGCGTGGCTGTCGTCCATTAAGTTTAGGCAATGGTCCAGTGTCCCCTTGGAGTAAGCTCATGTCTCGTTTCGTCGCCGCCAGCCTGGCCGTGGCCGCCGCCTTCGCCGTCGCGTCCTGCGCCGGGGCCCCGCAATCCGCCCGCACATCGCCGGTTGTCGAGCAGGCCGCGCAGACGATCCGTCCCGATCTGGTCATCCTGGTGTCGATCGACGGCTTCTCGCCGGATTATCTGGGCAAGGGGCAGACGCCTGTGCTGGATGGCTTGGTCGCCGGCGGCGCGTTCGGACCGATGCGGCCGTCGTTCCCCAGCGTGACCTTCCCCAACCACTATACGCTGGTGACGGGCCTGCACCCGGACCATCACGGGGTGGTCGGCAACCGGTTCACCGACGCGCAACTGGGCGCCTTCACCATGGCCAGCAAGGAAAGCGGCTTCTGGGATCAGGGCGAGCCGATCTGGGTCACGGCCGAAAAGGCGGGCTTGCGTACCGGCACCATGTTCTGGCCGGGATCGGAGGTCGAGATCCAAGGCGTGCGGCCCAGCCAGTGGGCGCCGTTCGACCAGGGAATGCCGGGCGATGCGCGCGTGGATCGTCTGCTGTCGTGGCTGGACCTGCCGGTGGCTCAGCGACCGAAGCTGGAGACGCTGTATTTCGACATCGTCGACACCGCCGGTCATCGCAACGGCCCCGATGCGGCCGAGACGCGCGCCGCCGCCTCATCGGTCGACGCCTCGATGGGACGGTTGATCGAGGGGCTGAAGGCGAGAGGGCTTTATGATCGCACGATGCTGGTCGTGGTGTCGGATCACGGCATGGCCGCGACCTCGCCGGAGCGGGTCGTGTGGATCGACGACATCATCGATCCGGCGGCGCTGAAGATCGGCTATGGCGGGGCGGTCCTGACCGCCGATCCGGCGCCGGGTCGCGAGGCAGAGGTGCAGCAGAAGCTGGTCGGGCGCCATCCCCATATGGAATGCTGGAATAAGGCCGATGTGCCGGCGCGGCTGGTCTATGGCTCCAACCCGCGCGTGGCGCAGATCGTCTGTCTGGTCGAAACCGGCTGGCTGACGGCGACGCGGGATCGGCCGGTGACGCGGGCGGGGGGCGCCCACGGTTATGACAATCAGGCGCCGGAGATGGCGGCGATCTTCATCGCCCATGGGCCGGGCGTGGTCGCCGGGCGTCGGCTGACCGATCTGGACAGTGTCGATGTGCAGCCCTTCCTGGCGCGGATGCTCGGGATTGCGGCGCCGGCCGGCGACGGGCGGGCGCAAGACACCTTGCCCGTCACCATGCCCTGATGGGGTGATTGGCGAGCCGACGATTTGAGCGCACACTGGTCGCCAGAGGAAGAGGGGCGAAGATGCGCAAAGGTCTTTGGGTCGCGACGGTTTCGGTCGCCTGTCTAATTGCGCCCGTGGCGGTCGCCGACGCCACGGCGACGGCGGCGACCCTGGCCCTGATCACCAATCCGCAGGTCTGCGGCCGGGTCGGCGCCGTCGGCGATGTCCAGCCGACACGCGACATGGTCATGGCCCCAGGCTTCGGCGACGAGGGTTTCGCGGTCGATACGAAGAACCCCGAGGCCCAGGCCTGGTTTGACCACGGCGTGCGACTTCGCTGGGCGTTCGAGCATTCGGAATCGGTGCGGGCGTTCCGAAAGGCGAGGCAGTTGGACCCGTCGTGCGGCATGTGCGCCTGGGGCGAGGCCTGGGCGATCGGGCCGAACCTGAACGGCGGCGGCGGCGATCCCGAATCGATCGCCACAGGCCTGCGCGTCGCCCGTGACGCGCGGCGTCTGGCCCGAGACGCTACGCCGATGCAGCGCCAGATGATCGACGCCCTGATCCAGCGCTATTCCGGCAAGGAGAAGACCCGCGCCCTGCGTTACGCCCGCGCCATGGACCGGATCGCAAAGCGTCACGCCGACGACGTATCGGTCGCCTCGATCACCGCCGACGCCTGGATGCTCCAGCCCGAGGGCGAATGGTGGGACAAGGACGGCAAGGCGACCGATCCGGCCGTCACTCGCGCCATGGCGATCCTGGAGCACGCCCTGACGGTCAAGCCGAACGATCCGGGCGCCATTCACCTGTACATCCACCTGACCGAATGGTCGGACGATCCGCACAGGGCGCTGGCCTATGGCGAGCGGCTAGCCCTGCTAGCGCCGGGCGCCAGCCATCTGGTGCATATGCCGTCGCACACCTTCTATCGGGTCGGGCGCTACAAGGACGCGATGATGTCCAACGTCAACGCCGTGGCGCTGGACAAGAATTACGATCGGCTGGTCGCACCCCCGGGCGGCATTCGCGGCATGCGGCTGCATGCCCACAACATTCATTTCGGCATGGGCGGCGCCCTGATGGCGGGCGGGGCCGAGCGGGGGCTGGAGCTGGCCGACTGGTATATGGCGACCTATCCGCAGCTGGCGGGACCGCCCGAGGCGGGCGAGGACGGCTATGTCGTCTATCGTCAGATGATGGCGGCGAACGCCTATGCGCTTTACGGCCGGTTCGGATCGGGTGCCCAGGTCGCGGCGCTGGCCGAACCAGACGTGGGCCGTCCGCTGATGCGGGTCGGCTGGCGCTATGCGCGGGGTGAGGCGGCGGCGCGGCGCGGCGATGCGGCTGCGGTTCGGGTCGAGGCCCAGGCCATCGCCGCCCTGCTGGCGGACAAGGCGTTCAAGGGCCCGATGGCGGATCGGCAGACCGGTTTCGCCGAACTGTTCCAGAAGGTGCTGGAAGGCCGTGCGGCCATGATCGATCGGGACTATTCCGCCGCCATCGCCGCCTATGGGCGGGCGGCGGCGATCCAGGCCATGGCGCCAGAGGGCGGCGATCCGCCCATTATCTGGTATCCGACGCGTCGAAGCCTGGCCGCCGCCATGTTGGCGTCCGGCGATGCGGCGGGGGCCAAGGCCAAGATCGGCGAACTGCTGAAGGACTGGCCGAACGATCCCTACAGCTACTACGTCCTCTACCGCGCCGAACAGGCGCTGGGCGACGAGACGGCGGCCAATGACGCCCTGCGCCATGCCGGCGTCGAATGGATCGGCGGTCAGATGAGTTTGGCCGAGGCCTGACGCCTCGGCCGCGGGTTGATCAGCGCTTGGCCGCTTCGATCAGTTTGCCGATCTCAGCCGGGTCGATGCCGGGGCTGGCCTTGCCGTTGACAAAGAAGGTCGGCGTGCCGCGCAGACGCAGGGCGGCAGCCGTTGTGTGGATGTCGGCGATGTGGCGGGTGGTGTCGGGCGCGGCGATCGCGGCCTTGGCGCGGGCCATGTCCACGCCATGCGCGGCCAGAATGGCGTCGATCGCCTCGATCGACAGCGCCCGCTCGGTCATCAGGGCGTCATAGACCTCCAGATACTTGCCCTGCTGGTGCGCGGCCAAGGCGGCGCGGGCGGCGTATTGCGAGGTGATGTCGTCGCCGCGGTCCAGGATGGGCCAGTCCTTGAAGACGAAGCGGACCTCCGGATGGGCGGCCATCAGGGCGCGATAGTCGTGGGCCACGGCCTTGCAGCCGGGGCAGCGGAAGTCGAAGAATTCGATCACCGTGACCTTGGCGTTCGCCGGACCGAAGGCCGGATCGCGGGCGTCGGGCGCCAGGAGGCCGGCGTTGGCGGCGGCGGCCTGGTTCGTCTCCTCGACGGCGGCCTCGGCGTCCTTGGTCTGAAGCGCCATCTGCGCCTCCTGCAAGACCTCGGGATGCTCCAGCAGATACGCACGCACGTTCGATCCGCCGGTCAGATAGGGCGCCGCTGAAAAGCCCAGCGCGATGACCGACAGGCCCAGCGCCAGATAGCCGGCGCGGCCGCCGCTGAGCCATCCCGGCTTGGCGGTCTTGGGTTCGGGCGCAGGCGTGGGGGCGTCGTCGGTCATTCAGGCTCGCAGTCGGCGGTAAGGATCAGTTGAGGGTGGCGGGCCGGCGCGCGGCGTCGCGGCGGTCCAGGTCGTTGAGATCGTCGGGCGTGGCGCCCGAGGCCAGGACGATATCGACGGCGCGGCGCCACTCGATCGAGCCGGGATCCAGCATGGAGCGGGCGCGCAGGGCGAATTGGGTCGCCTGTTTCTCGTCCCCGCCGGCGAAATAGTATTCGGCCGAGGCCAGTCGCGCCTCTCCCTCCTTGCCCTGCGAGGCATAGGCCTGGGCCAGCAGGCGCCAGGCCATGGTGTTGTCCTTCTCGGCGACGACGGCGTGTTTCAACTGGTCGATGGCCTCGTCCAGATTGGCCTTGTCGTTGGTCTCTATCAGGGCGTGGGCCAGGTTGACGCGCAGCAGGGGGGCGTCGGGCTTCAGGCGGACCGCCTCGCGGTGGGCGGCGACGGCCTCGGCCGCACGGCCTTCCTCAAACAGGATCTGGCCTTTGAGTTCCTGGAAATAGGGGTTGTTCACGTCCCCGGCGATCAGTTCGTCCACCGCCGTCAGCGCCTTTTCCGTCTGGCCGTCGCGATACCAGGCGATGGCCCGCGCATAGCGGCCGGGCAGGGAGGTGTCGGTCGACGGATAGTCGCGCAGGGTGGCGTTCGGCGCATCCATGAAGGCATGGATCTTGGCCAGGATCAGCGCGTGCTGCGCCATACGTTCGGGGCTGTCGCGATGGTCGTAGTGCGGCTGTTCCTGCACATAACGGCGCAGGCTCTCGATCCGGTTCGACGACAGGGGGTGGCTGCGGAAATAGGGATAGCGGCGGGCGTCGGAGAAGACCTCCTGCGAGCGGAAGTTCTCGAAGAAGGACACCAGCCCGGCGCCGGATTCGCCGGCCGCCTCCAGCGCCCGAGCGCCCGAGATGTCGGCCTCGCCTTCCTGGCTTTGCATGTAATGCAGCGCGCCCAGAGCGCCGAAATACTGGCTGGAGCCGAGCAGGGCGACGCCTGCGTCCGGCGCGCCGGCGGCGATGGCCAGGGCGCCGAGCGCCATGGTCATGAACATCGGCTGTTTGCCGGCGTTCTCGGCCCCGTCTCGCAGAGTGTGGCGGTTTTTGATGTGGCCCGCTTCGTGCGCCATCACGCCCAGCAATTCGCCGGGCGTCTTGGTGCGCAGGATCAGGCCGGTGTTGACGCCCATGATCCGCCCGCGTGTCGCAAAGGCGTTCAGGTCGTTGTCGTTGACCAGCAGGACTTCGATATCGTTCGGGTTCAGCCCCATGGCCACGAAGACCGGGTCGGCCCATTCGCGCACGATGCCCTCGACCTCGGTGTCGCGGATCAGGCTTTGCGCGGAGGCCTGGCCGGCGACGGAAACAGCCATCAAGGCCGTCGCCGCCGCCGCCAGAACGCGGGATGCAGATCGGGGAAGCCACCTCATGGCTCTACTCCAACAACGACCGGCCCCCGCCTGTATCCAGACAGTCTAATCGTGACCGATCAGCGGCGCCACCACCCGCGCTTGGGCTTTTCGGGCGGTGCGACGATCTGGTTCGGGTCTTCGGCGATGATGGCCTGAACGTCGATCTCCGGCGTGGGGGCGACGAAGGGCTCGGCCAAGACGGCCTCGGTCACCGGAACCGCCGTCGGCGCGGCGACCGGGGCGACTTCGGCCGGTTCGGCGGCCAGCGCCTCGTGCGGGGTCACGTCCAGCTCCACCGCCGCGCCTTGGACCGTAGCTTCGTTCGACTCGATGGCGGTGTCGGGATGCGGTTCGGTCGCGATCTCGACATTGGCGCTGGCCGACTTGCGGCGCACGCGACGACGCTGAGGCTCAGGCGCGATGGCCGGGGCGGCGGTTTCGACGGCCTCGGTCGGCTCGACCATGACGGCCATCGGCGTCTCGGGCGACCCGTCAGGCGGCATGCCTTCGTTGGTGGCGCGGTTCTCGACCTTGATCTCATGGCTGACGGAACCTTCGCCACGGCCGCGACCGCGACGACGGCGACGGCGCGAACGCCCGCCTTCCTCGCCAGAGCCTTCGCCGGCGCCGCTATGGGCGACGGCATCCAGGCCTTCGCCCTCGGACTGAGCGAAGGCGGGGCGTTCAGACCGCTCATGGCGCTCGCCGCGTTCCGGGCGACCTTCCGAGCGGCCGGGGTTTAGCGGGTCGAACCAGACATAGGGGTCGTCCAGCGACGGCGTGCGGCCGCGAACCCAGGTGTAGACGTCGCGCTCGCCATCCTCGCGGACGCGGCGACCGCCACGGCGGCCACGGCGACGGCGGCGGCCGTTTTCGTCTTCCTCATCGTCCGAGGCGTCGTCGGCGCTGACCGTATCGACGGCCTCGACGTCGGAGGTTTCCTCGTCGCGACGACCGCCGCGACGGCGACGGTTGCGCCCACGACCCCGATCGCGACCACCGTCATGACGCTCTGAGCGTTCGCGCGGTTCGTCGTCGTCGCTGTCTTCGCGATCCAGGGATTCGACCGTGTCGTCATCGTCGTCGGCGATGATCTCCTCGTCGTCGTCCTCATCCTCGTCTTCGTACAGCGAGGCGTCGAAGTCGTCGTCGAGGTTGGGCATCTCGATCTCGGGCGCGACGAAGTCCTCGTTGGTCTCGGTGCGCTCGATAGTGTGCTCGCCCTGGCCCAGGCTGTCGTCGATCTGGACGATAACGTTGAGGCCGCGACGTTCCAGGAGCGACTGCAGATAGGCGCGCTTGTGGTTCAGGATATACAGGCCGACGGCGGTGCAGACCTTCAGCACCACGACGCCTGCGCCGTTCTTGCCGGCCTCGATGTCGACCGCGCGCAGGGTCATCAGGGCGGCGGATTCGGCAGAGCGGATGCGGCCCGTGCCCTGGCAATGCGGGCAGGCTTCGGTCGCGCCCTCGATCACGCCCAGGCGGCGACGCTGACGGCTGATCTCCATCAGGCCGAAGGGCGAGATGCGGCCCATCTGGATGCGGGCGCGGTCGGAGGACAGAGCCTCCTTCAGCACGCGCTCGACGGCGCGGTTGTTCTTGCCCTCATCCATGTCGATGAAGTCGATGACGACGAGGCCGGCGAGGTCGCGCAGGCGCAGCTGGCGGGCGGCTTCCTCGGCCGCTTCCATATTGGTCTTGAACGCTGTCTGTTCGACGTTGCGTTCTTTGGTGGCGCGGCCCGAGTTGACGTCGATGGCCACCAGGGCCTCGGTCTGGTTGATGACCAGATAGCCGCCGGACTTCAGCGGCACGACCGGTTGGTGGATCTGCGTCAGCAGCTCCTCGATGCCATTGGCCGCGAACAGAGGACGCGAACCGCGATACAGGTGAACCTTCTTGGCCTGGGCCGGCATCAGCACGCGCATGAAGTCGCGCGCTTCCTTGAAGCCCTCGACGCCCTCGACCTGGATGCCGTCGAAGTCCTTGTCGAACATGTCGCGCACGGCGCGGCGGACCAGGTTCTCTTCCTCGTAGATCACCGAGGGGGCGTGAGAGGCGAGGGTGGTCTCGCGGATCGTCTCCCAAAGACGCAGCAGATATTGATAATCGCGCTTGATCTCGGCCTTGGTGCGCTTGGCGCCCGCCGTGCGGATGATCAGGCCCATGCCCTTGGGCACTTCCAAGGCCGAGACGGCGCTCTTCAGGCGACGACGGTCCGAGGTGTTGGTGATCTTGCGCGAAATGCCGCCGCCCTTGCCGGTGTTGGGCATCAAGACGCAGTAGCGGCCGGCCAGCGACAGCCAGGTGGTCAGGGCCGCGCCCTTGGCGCCGCGCTCATCCTTGACGACCTGGACCAGCAGGATCTGGCGGCGCTTGATCACGTCCTGGATCTTGTAGCGACGCATCAGGCGGCGCTTCAGCCGCTCTTCGTCGGCCAGGGCCGATTCGGGATCGACGTCGTCGCCGGTGGATTCGCGGTCGAGATCGTCCTCGTCCTCGTCGTCGTGCGCCTCGGCCATGATGGCTTCGCGGTCGGCGACGGGGATCTGGTAGTAGTCGGGGTGGATTTCGTTGAAAGCGAGGAAACCGTGACGATTGCCGCCGTATTCAATGAAGGCGGCCTGCAGGCTGGGCTCTACGCGGGTGACCTTGGCGAGGTAGATATTGCCGCGAAGCTGGCGCTTCGCACGGGATTCGAAATCGAATTCCTCAATCTTGCGCCCGTCCACGATGGCGACCCGGGTCTCCTCGGGATGCGCCGCATCGATCAGCATTGTCTTTGACATGGAAAGTCTCTCTCTGGCGCGCGCAGGCCGACCGTCCCGGATCTCCGGACAGGGTCATGGCGGCTCGCCGAATGAAGGTGAGGGCCGGCGCGCGCGATATCCCCTCGCCGAAAACGGCGAAGAAGGCTTGATCAAGCCGTTGGGGAACGCAGGCGGAAAGGCCCATTAAGTCGTCGGTCCTGAACCGGGCGCGCCAATCCCTTGGGAAGGCCGCGTCCCTGGTCCGCTCTTCGAACCATCGGCCAGGCCGGGGCGGTTCTAGGATTGGTGAAAGTCAACGCCGCGAGGAGGGCGCGCCAAGATTCGCAGAGGCGAAATCGGCGCGATCGGTTCGCGAGCGGTCACAGCATAGTCATGCAACGGGAGAATTAAAAGGCGCTCGCCTTAACCCCCTGAATACGAGCCTCTGTCATGATGAGGTTCAAGTAGGCTTAAACCGGGTTCGCCGACGCAGATGAGCGGTCGCGTTTTGACAGGTCTGATGCGCTGGGGCGCGAAGGAGTGGGCGATGACCGCCCTGGCCTTCGTGGTCATCTGCATGGTCGGTCTGTCCGCAACGCGCGGTTTCGCCTGGGGCGCGCAAGGCGATGTGCTGGCGGTGCGCTTCGGCGCCGATGGCGATCGGACCCGCGTTGTCATCGATCTGGACAAGACGGCGCAGGGGCGCGTCATCGACGCGGGCGGAGAGGGCCGTGTGGTGCTGGCCCTCAGCGGCGTCGCGCCCGGACGCGGCCTGAACGGCGGCGGCTCGGGTCTGGTGCGCTCCTTTGAGGTCACGTCGTCCGGCAGTTCGTCGCGGGTTCAGCTGGAACTGGCGCGCGGCAGCGAGATCGAACGGCGCTTCCTGCTGCCGCCCGGCGACGGCGTCAGCCATTATCGTTATGTCGTCGATCTGAAGGCTACCGGGGCCGCCGCGCGCGCCACGACCACGCCGGCGCCGCACGCCAGCGCGCCGCCGCGCCGCGCCGAACGCCCCCTGATCGTCATCGACGCCGGCCATGGCGGCAATGATCCCGGCGCCAGCGGCGCAAGCGCCCAGGAAAAGCAGGTCACTTTGGCCGCCGCCCTGGCGTTGAAGGCCGAGCTTGAGAAGAACGGCCGCTATCGCGTCAGGCTGACCCGGAGCGACGACCGCTATGTCGACCTCTATCGCCGCGTCTCCATTGCGCGTCAGGCCGACGCCGATCTGTTCATTTCCTTGCACGCTGACGCGGGCGCCGATCCGGCGCTGCGCGGGGCCAGCGTCTATACCCTGTCGGAGCAGGGCGCCGGACGGGCCGTGCGTGAGTTCACGCGGGGCGACAACTGGCACCGCGAACTGCATCTGCCGGGGCGCGACCCGTCGGTGGATCGCATCCTGCTCGACATGACCCAGCGCGCGACCCAGAACCGCTCCGCCCAGTTCGCGCGCGTCTTGCTGACGCACCTGGAAGGCTCGGACCATCCTCTCTTGCGCCGCAGCCATCGCGATGCGGGTCTGGCAGTGCTCCTGGCGCCCGACGTGCCGGCCGTGCTGCTGGAAATGGGCTTCATCACCAATCCCGAGGACGAGCGGCTGCTGACCGACGAGCGTGCGCGCCGTCGCCTGATGAAATCGGTGGCGGACGGGATCGATCGCTATTTCCGCGAGCCGTCGAGCCCGATGATGGCTGCCGCGAACAGCCAAGCCGCCGGTCAGCCCTGACCCGGCGCAACCAAGCCGGCCGTCGCCGGTTTCAGCACCATGAAAAAAGCGATTGTCACAGGCGGATCAGGCCTGATCGGAACGGGCGTTTGTGACGCCTTGCTGGCCAACGGATGGGAAGTCGCCTCCTTCGATCTGAAGCCGGGTGAGGGGGAGGCTCGTCATATCGACTGCGATCTGGGTGATGAGGACTCGGTCAAACAGGCGTTCGAGACCTTGGGCTGGTCGTCGCTGGACCTGCTGGTCAACAACGGAGGCATCGCCGATCCGGTGAACGGCCCGCTGACTGAACTGTCGCTTGCGGACTGGCGCAAGACGATCGACAGCCATTTGACCGGCGCTTTTCTGATGAGCCGCGCCGCCATTCCGATGCTGAACGAGGGCGGCGCCATCGTGAACATGATCTCGACGCGCGCCTTCATGTCAGAACCGCACACCGAGGCCTATGCGGCGTCGAAAGGCGCGCTGTTCGCCCTGACCCACGCCCTGGCGATCAGCGAAGGCCCTCGGATCCGGGTCAACGCCATCGCGCCAGGCTGGATTTCGGACGGCGAGGATCTGCGTCCTGTCGATCACGAACAGCATCCGGTCGGCCGCGTCGGCCGCGCCGAGGATATCGCCGGGGCCGTGCTCTACCTCGCCGAGGCGGGCTTTGTCACGGGCCAGGTGCTGACCGTGGACGGCGGCATGACGCGCAAGATGATCTACGCCGACTAGACCGTCAGGCCAGGCCGGCCTTCTTCAGCGTCTTCCAGGCCTTGATCACGCGTTGCAACTTCGCCTCGGCGCTGCGGTCGCCGCTGTTGGTGTCGGGGTGAAACCGCTTCAGCAGCTCGTGATACTGAGCCTTGACCTTCGCCTTGTCCGCGCCGGGATCCAGATCGAGGTCGGCGAGGGCGGCGCGTTCCAGCTTGCCGATGCGGCGGTCCTCGGTCGCAGACTGCGGCGCTTGATCGCCCTTGCGCCCGAACAAGCCGAAGCTGTCGCGCCATGAGCCGGCGCCGGTGGTGTTGGACGTGCCCATCTTGGCGGCGAAGGCGGCGGCTTCGCGCGTGAACTTGCCGGCCTGCATCTCCCAGGTCGGGCGGCCGCCGGTCATGGCCTCGTTTTCCTGGGCGGCGCGAATCTCACCCTCGGTCATGCCGGCGTAGAAGTTCCAGCCCTTGTTGTATTCGCCGGCGTGCGGCTGGCAGAACTCATAGAAGTCGTTCAGCCGTTCGCGGGACTTGGGCGCCTTGGCCGCGGCGGCTCGGCGACAGTCGGGCCACTGGCACGGCTTTTCGCCCGGCTTCAGGTGCAGGACGTCGGCTTTCGCCGCCTCTTCCTCGGGCTTGGGCGGCTTCACCCGAATGTCGGTGAAGCGCGGCTTGTATTGAAAGGAGGCGGACATCACCCGAAGTGTAAGCCCGATTGGGACAGCATCAAGGAATCGATCATGTCTGAAGGCCCGGTGGCGACGATTATTCGTGCAAAACTGACGGCAGGGCTGTCGCCCCTGCGTCTGGAGGTCGAGGACGACAGCTGGCGCCACGCCGGACATCATCATGAAGGCGGAATGGACGCCAAGCCTGGCGGCGAAAGCCACTTTAACTTGGTAATCGTGTCCGCCGCTTTCCAGGGGCAGTCGCGGCTGGCGCGACAGCGCGCGGTCAACGCCCTGCTGAAGGACGAGATGGCCGGACCGGTCCACGCTCTTTCGATCAAGGCGCTGACGCCGGAGGAGGCTGGCTGAGCGAAAGAACTGCGTTCACATCGTCTTAGAACCTTCGTCTTAGCGTCGTCCGACCAAACAGAACGTGGGGATCTGGGCTTATGGTGGAATCAGACGGCGTCGCGAAGGCGCTCGAAGGCGAGCAACGCGCCGGAGACGCGGCCCAGGCGCTGACCGCCATCCTGCAGACGCAGTATCTCCGCTACATGATCATCGCCTCGTGGGGCGTGGGTCTTCTCGGCACCGTCGGCTTGTGGCCGGCGCTGTTGTGGTTCGGCGGCACCCTGGCGGCCGGGTCGCTGCGGGGAATCGTCGAACATCGCCTGAGCCATCGCGTCGGCACCAACTGGGGCGTGATCTTCCCGATCGTGGCGACGGTGACGACCGGCGCTTGGGCCATCGCGCCTCTGATGGCCTGGTTCTCCCCCACCGAGTTCGGACGGCCCCTGGCCCTCGCCCTACTGATTTCCGGCTGTGCTGGTCTTCGCCCAGCTTCGCAGCTCGCCGCGTCAGGCCCTGATCATCTCTTCGCCCTACGGCGCGGCCGCGACGATCATTCTGTTCAGCCTGTGGGGCACCAACGCCTTCTGGTCGATGCTGGCGGTCCTGCCGTTCACGGCGGCAGGTCTGTTCGTGCTGGTGACCATGACCCTGCTGCGCGAAGACCGCATTCGGGCCTTCCAGTCGCATCAGGCGCATCTGATCGAGGAGCTGGAAGCGGCCCGCGACAAGGCCAACGCCGCCAATGATGCCAAGTCGAACTTCCTGGGCGTGATCTCGCACGAACTGCGCACGCCCATGAACGGCGTATTGGGCGCGGCCCAACTGCTCAGCGCAACGCGACTGGAGACGACGCAGCGCGAGTATCTGTCGATCATCCGCAACTCCGGCGACAATCTGTTGTCGCTGCTGAACGACATCCTCGACATGACCAAGATCGAGGCCGGCAAGATGAACTTCGAGGTCGTCGATATCGTCATCGACGGCCTGAACAAGCGCATCACCGGCCCCTTCGAGGCCCAGGCCGAAGCCAAGGGCCTGACGTTCGTTACGACCGTGGAGGGCGAGATTCCGACGGTGGTGCGCGGCGATCCGCTGCGCGTCTGTCAGGTGGTGCAGAACCTGCTGTCCAATGCGGTCAAGTTCACCGAAGCTGGCGAGATCCACTACCTCGTGCGCGGACACCGCGTATCGGATCAGCGCGTGCGGTTCGAATTTGTCGTCCAGGACAGCGGTGCGGGCATTGCGGCGGCCGATCTGGAGCGGCTGTTCATGCCCTTCACCCAGGTCGATACCTCGTCCACGCGGCGCTTTGGCGGAACGGGTCTGGGCCTGACGATCGCACGGCGCATGGCCAACATCATGGGCGGCGACATCACCGTGACGTCCAAGCTCGCCGAGGGCTCGTGCTTCACCCTGGAAATCGAGGCCGAGGTCGTGGAATGGGCCAAGCCCGTCGCGGCGGCTGAGGTTCATGCCGAGATCGAAGGCGGCGAATCGTTGCGCGTCCTGGTGGTCGAGGATCATCCGGTGAACCGCATGATTCTGGAGGCCTGGATGAGCTCGGCCAGCCACGTCACTTCGACGGCCGAGAACGGGCAGGTCGCGGTCGATATCGCCAAGGATCAGCCGTTCGACCTGATCATCATGGACGTGAACATGCCGGTCATGGACGGACTGACCGCAACGCGCATCATCCGCGAAGGCGGCCAGAATGCGAATACGCCAATCGTGGTCCTGTCGGCATCGGCGCGTCATGAGGATCATGAGGCTGGTCTTCAGGCCGGCGCCGACGCCTATCTGAACAAGCCGATCGATTTCGGCGCTTTGGCCGCCCTGATGGGTCACGTCAGCGGCGGTCGCGACGCGGTTGCGCAGATGGCCGCACCGCCATCAGAGGCCTCCGTCGCCGCCTGATTGCGGCGATCCTGTGTTCCCGACATGAACCTGGGCCGAGGACGCCGGTTCAGGCGCGCCTCAGTCGCCGTGCTCCATAACTGCACCCAAGCCGATGGTCTTCGGCGCAGATGGAGACACGATCATGAAAAAGATCCTGACCACCGCAATCGCTTCGGTCATGGCCGCCGGCGCGCTGGGCGCAGCAGGCGCAGCCTCGGCTCAGCCCGTACCGCCCCACGGTCCGCATGGTCCCGCCGCACGTCACGGTCCGGGTCCTGACCACTACGATCGTCGGGACTATCGCCAGGATCGCCGCGATTACCGCCGCGAGCTGCGCGAGGATCGTCGGGACTATCGCCAGCAGCAACGCGCCTATGAACGCTGGCAGCGTGCGGAACGTCGTTACAACGCCCCGCGCTACGTCCCGCCGCGCGGCTATGCGGTTCGGACCTGGAGCTATGGCCAGCGGATGCCGTCCTACTACCGCACCAACGCCTATGTGGTGCACGACTATAACCGCTATGGCCTGCGCGCGCCGCCCCGTGGCTACCAATATGTCCGCAGCGGCAATGACGTGGTGCTCGCCGCCGTCGCCGGCGGCCTGATCACCGCCGTGATCGCCGGCCTGTTCAACTGATCCGTCAAGGATTTGAGATGCGCTCCGGAGGGAAACCTCCGGGGCGTTTTTCGTTCTGAAGAGGACGGCGACGCTTCCGGCGCCCAAGATGGATGACGATGCGCGCCTTCGCCGAGCTTCTGGACCGCCTGTCCCTGACGGCTTCGCGCAATGCGAAGCTGGTGCTGGTGCGCGACTATCTGAGAGCGACGCCCGATCCGGACCGGGGATGGGCGCTGGCGGCCCTGACCGGCGACCTGACGTTCGACGCGGCCAAGCCGGCCATGATCCGAAAGGCGGTCGAAGGCCGGGTCGACAGTGTGCTGTTCGGCTGGTCCTACGACTATGTGGGCGATCTGGCGGAGACCGCGGCCCTGATCTGGCCCGTGACGCCGGACCACCGGCCAAACCGTGAGCCCGAGCTGGCCGAGGTCGTCGAGGCGCTAAGGACCGCCACGCGGACGGAGGTGCGCGGCCTTCTGGAAGGCTGGCTGGATGCGCTGGAGCCGAAAGGGCGCTGGGCGCTGCTGAAGCTGATGACCGGGGCCTTGCGCGTCGGCCTGTCGGCGCGGCTGGCCAAGACGGCGGCGGCCATGATGCGCCCGGACGCGGTGATGGCGCCGCCCTCGCCGGACGGGGACGAGGCGCAGATGACGCTGGAGGCGTTGGACGCCTCTGCCATCGAGGAAGTTTGGCACGCGGTCGAGCCGCCCTACGCCGACCTGTTCGCCTGGCTGGAGGGCAGGGCGGAGCGGCCCAGCCCGGATGCGCCCGGCCGGTTCCGACCCGTCATGCTGGCCGTCGCCATCGATGAAGCCGTGGATCTGCCCAAACTGTCGCCGGCCGATTATGCGGCCGAATGGAAGTGGGACGGCATTCGGGTTCAGGCGGTGCTGGAGGGCGAGGTCCGCAAACTCTATTCCCGAACCGGCGACGAGATTTCGGCCGCCTTTCCCGATGTGATGGAGGCCTTGGCGTTCGAAGGCGCGATCGATGGTGAGCTGATCGTCTGGCGCGACGGGGCGGTGGCGCCGTTCGGGGATCTGCAGCAGCGGCTGAACCGCAAGTCGGTGGACGCCAAGGCGATGCAGGCCTTTCCAGCGGCGGTCGTCGCCTATGACCTGCTTGCTCAGGATGGCGAGGATCTGCGCGGCCTGCCGCTGCGCGAGCGGCGGGCGCGCCTGGAGGCCTTGGTCAATGGTCATACCGGCGAGCGACTGTACCTGTCGCCGGTGGTCGATTACGCCGATTGGGATGAACTGGCGCGGCTGCGGGCCGATCCGCCGGTCGGGGCGGCGGCCGAGGGACTGATGCTGAAACGCTGGGACAGCCCCTATCTGGCGGGGCGACCCAAGGGGCCGTGGTTCAAGTGGAAGCGCGACCCGCACGTCATCGACGCCGTCCTGATGTACGCCCAGCGCGGCCACGGCAAACGCTCCAGCTTCTATTCCGACTACACCTTCGGCGTCTGGACGCCGGAAGGGGCGTTGACGCCGGTGGGCAAGGCTTATTTCGGCTTCACCGACGAGGAGTTGAAACAGCTCGACAAGTTCGTGCGCGACCACACCATCGACCGGTTCGGGCCGGTGCGGTCGGTGCGGGCCGAGCGGGATTTCGGCCTGGTGCTTGAGATCGCGTTCGAGGGACTGAATCGCTCGACGCGGCACAAGTCGGGCGTGGCCATGCGCTTTCCGCGCGTCAGCCGCATTCGCTGGGACAAGCCGGCGCGAGAGGCCAACACTATCGACGATGTGATGGACCTGCTGGACGCCATCGAAAGCGGCGGCGGACGGATCGCAAAGGCCTGAAATCGGGCTTTCAGGGGTTCCAATCGTCGCGTCAGGCGTTAGACCCGGCCTCATGTCTCTGCCTCTTTCCAACGATGTCGCCGAAGCGGTCGCCGCAGGGCGCAAGGCCGTTTCGATCGACGCCGCCGTGATCGCCAAGCTGACCGACATGGCGGGTGATTTCGCGATCAATCTGACGATCGCCATCCTGATCTTCGTCCTGACGGTCTTTGCGGCGAAATGGGCGGCGCGGGCGGCGCGCAATACCCTGTCGCGGGTCAAGGGCTTCCGCCACGATCCGACGGTCCTGAGCTTTGCGGTCCAGGTGGTGCGGGTGGTGGTCTTCATCGTCGGCATGATCGCCGTGCTTCAACGCCTGGGCGTTCAGACCACTTCGATCATCGCCGTGCTGGGTGCGGCGTCCTTGGCGGTGGGCCTGGCTTTGCAGGGCACGTTGTCGAACGTGGCTTCGGGAATCATGCTGCTGGTGCTGCGGCCCTACCGCGTCGGCGACGTGGTTGATGTCGGCGGGATGAGCGGCACGGTGCAGCGACTGGACCTGTTCACGACCCAGCTGTCCAACGCCAACAACCACAAGATCGTCATTCCGAACTCGAAGGTCCTGAGCGACCCGCTGACCAATCTGACCGGCCAGCAGACCCGCCGGATCGAGATCAACTTCACCGTCGGCTATGGCGACGATCTGAACCAGGCGCGTTGCGTGCTGGCGGATATGGCCGCCGCACACGACAAGGTGCTGCAAGATCCCCATCCGTGGACCGGCGTGACGGGCCTGTTGGACAGCTCGGTGCAGGTGACGCTGCACGCCTGGGTCAAGGTCGGCGACTGGTGGCAGACCCAGGCCGATCTGATGCAGGGCGGCAAGGAGGCGCTGGACGCCGCCGGGATCGAGATTCCGTTCCCGCATCAGGTCGCCGTTCCCTATGGCGATCACGAGCCGTCGTCGGTCGTTCCGGGCGCGACGACCCCCGATACAGCTTTCAAGGCCAGTTGATGCGTTACGATTTCGGCTCCGACAACACCGCCGGCATGGCGTTGAGCGCCATCGAAGGCCTGGTGCGGGCCAACAAGGGATTCGCCCGCGCCTATGGCGCAGACGAGGTCACAGCCCGCGCTGCCGACCAGATTCGCCAGCGTCTGGATGCGGACGCCGAGGTGCGGTTTGTTTTCAGCGGGACGGCGGCCAACGCCATCGCCCTGTCGATGCTGGCCCAACCCTATGAGGCGGTGCTGGCGCACCATGCGGCGCATATCTGCACCGACGAGACTGGGGCGCCGGGCTTCTTCGGTCACGGCGTCGGCCTGATCGGGCTGCCGGGCTTCTCGGGCAAGATCGATCCATTGGCCCTGCAGGCGCAGTTGGGCGAACCCGAAGTCGGGCATCGTCAGCCGCCCGCCGCCCTGTCGCTGACCCAGGCCACGGAATATGGCTCGGTCTATACCGAGGAAGAGCTGCGCCACCTGATCGAACCGGCCAAGGCGCTGGGCTACGGCGTTCACATGGACGGGGCGCGCCTGACCAATGCGGTCGCCGCCGGTTTCGACCTGAAGGACATTCCTCGCCTGGGCGTGGACGTGCTGGTGTTCGGCGGGGCCAAGGCGGGCGCCAACTGCGCCGAGGCGATCGTGCTGTTCGACAAGAGCCTGGCGCGGCGACTGGACAACCGGCTGAAGCAGGCGGGCCAGACGTCGTCCAAGACGCGTCTGCTGTCGGGTCCGATGCTGGGCTTGCTGGAAAGCGGCGATTGGGAATCGGGCGGCGCCCACGCCAATCTGATGGCGCAGCGCTTGGCGGCCGGCATTGCGGGGCGGTCGCCCTTCGTCCTGGCCCATCCGGTGGAGGCGAACGCCGTCTTCGTGCGGATGCCGAAAGAGGCGCACGCCCGCCTGAACGAAATGGGCTGGGCCTGCTACGCCTTCGATGACGGTTCGGTGCGCTTCGTCTGTTCGTGGGCGACGCAGGAAGCGGCCGTGGACGAGTTGATCGAGGCGGTCGCCGGTCTGGGCTGAGCGACGAATCCCCGCTTGCGCGCCAGCGTGGCCTTTCCCCTGTCGCATTGGCTTTCCATATGCGGATCATGGCGATGCGAGGCGAACGCTCCGGCGGCAGGCGTGATCCGATGGTCAAGGCGCAGCAGGCAGGGAGCCCACAGGACAAGACGGACGGACCCCCGACGCTGGCGGCGCTGGCGGACCTTGCGCGGCTGGTGGCTAGATCCGGCGCGCCGCACCTGAAACTGCGGCTAATCTCGGCCATTCTGCTGACGCTGGCGGGCAAGGGGCTGGGCGTCTTGGCGCCGCTGGTGCTGGGCGCGGCGGTCAACCGTCTGGCGGCGGGGCAGGGTGCGGCGACCGCCGTCGGCCTGGGCTTTGCAGCCTTCGCCATCGGTTGGGCCCTCGTGCGGTTTCTATCGGCGGCCTCGCCCCTGGTGTCGGACGTGGTGTTCGCGCCGGTGCGCGCCGCCGCCCAGCGCGCAACGGCGGCCGAGGCCTTTGCTCATGCGCTGAGCCTGTCGCTGGATTTTCACCAGACCAAACGCTCCGGCGCCCTGTCGCGAACGATGGATCGGGGATCGCGCGCGGTCGATTTCCTGCTGCGCATCCTCGCCTTCAACCTGGTTCCGACGGGGGTGGAGCTGGTGCTGGCAGCCGGGGTGCTGGGGGCAAAATACGACTGGCGTTTCGCCGCCGTCGCGGTGGTCGTGGTCGTCATCTACACCGCCGCCACCTTCGCCATGTCCAACTGGCGGCTGGAGCATCGCCGGATCATGAATGCGGCCGATTCCGAAGCCGCCGGCGTCTCGGTCGACGCTCTACTAAATTATGAGACGGTCAAGTCGTTCGGGGCCGAAACGCGCGCGGCCCAGACCTATGATCGCGCGCTGGGCGATTATGCCGAGGCGTCGCTGAAGGCCAACAGTTCGCTGAACATGCTGAACGGGATGCAGGCCCTGGTGATGAACCTGGGCTTGGGCGTCATGGCGGTGATGGCCGGGTTCGAGGCGGCGGCCGGAAGAATGGGACCGGGCGACGTGACGGCGGCGGTGCTGATCATGATCTCGCTGTATGCGCCGCTGAACATCCTGGGCTTCGCCTATCGGGAGATCCGTCAGTCCTTCATCGACATGGAGGAGATGCTGAAGGTGACGCGACAGACGCCGCAGGTCGCCGATGCGCCGAACGCCGTCGCGCTCCCGCGGCCGGTCGATGCGCGCGGGGCGTCGGTGGCGTTCGAGGCCGTCGGCTTCCGCCACGACGCGCGGGCCAATGGGCTGGAGGACGTCAGCTTCTACGCCGCGCCGGGCACGACGACGGCGCTGGTCGGGCCCTCTGGCGCGGGCAAGTCCACCATCGTCAAACTGGCGCTGCGCCTGCTCGATCCGCAGGAAGGGCGCGTGCTGATCGACGGCCATGATGCGCGCGAGGTGACCCAAGCCTCGCTGCGGTCGGCGGTGGCGCTGGTGCCGCAGGATGTGGCGCTTTTCAACGACACCCTGGCCGCCAACATCGCCTTCGCCCGGCCAGAGGCGGATGAGGCGCAGGTGTGGGCGGCCTCGGAGGCGGCGGAACTGGCCGACTTCATTCGCGGCTTGCCGGACGGCATGCAGACCAAGGTCGGCGAACGGGGGCTGAAGCTGTCTGGCGGCGAACGTCAGCGAGTGGGCATCGCCCGCGCCCTGCTGGCCGATCCGTGCATCCTGATCCTGGACGAGGCGACCAGCGCCCTGGACAGCCGCACCGAGGCCGCGATCCAGAAGACGCTGCGCAAGGCCAGGAACGGCCGCACGACCCTGGTGGTCGCACACCGGCTGTCGACCGTGGCGGACGCGGACCAGATTCTGGTGCTGAAGGCCGGGCGGATCGTCGAACGCGGCGGTCACCACGAACTGGTGGCCCGACAAGGCGGGGAATACGCGGCGCTGTGGCGCAAACAGACGCGCGGCGGCAAGACGCCTCAGATGGCCGACTGATCGGCGGTCGGGAGCTTCTTTCTCAGAACCTCGTGCAGGTTCGTCAGGATGGCGGTCCGCGCGGCCTGCTCTTGCGGCGGCAGCGCCAGCAACAGCTTCATCGCCTGGGCATGGACCGTGGCGATGCGCCAGTCGAAACCGCCCTGACGCGGCGCGGCGTCCAGCAGGTCGCACAGGCCCTTGGCCGCCGTGCACAGGTCGTCCATCTCGAACGGGCTGGCGGCGTCGATGATCTGGCTGGAGGCGGAATAGGCCAGGTCCAGCCGCATCGGCTCGATCAGGTTCGGATCGGGCTTGGCCAGCAGGGCCGCGATATTGTCGCCGATGATGGCGCGGGCCTGATCCTGAAGTCCGTCCAGATTGGCGCGGGCCTGGGCCAGGGCGACCCCGACGCTGACGCCGCCGGGGCGATCCAGCATCTCTGCCAGGCGCGACTTGCGCTGAGTGTGGGTGATGACGGTCATAGGGCCAGACTCTCCATCCCCTTCGCCTTGCGAATCATGTCGGCGCGGCGTTCCACGCCTTCATAGCCGGTGTGCCGGAACCGGCGATCCGGCCCCAAATAGTCCCCGACCTCCAGGAAGGGCCGGCTGTCGCGCGCCACCCACAGGATGCGCTCCAGCAGAAGCGCCGGGCTGAAGGGCTTGGTGACGACGAAGTTGGCGCCGCAGTCTCGCGCCTCGGCGACGCGCCCGCGACGAATGTGGCTGGCGGTCATGATGACGGGGGTGAAGGCGTTGGGATTGGGGCCGGAGCGGCGCAGCCAGCGCACCAGTTCGAACCCGTCGATGTCGGGCATGTCGGTATCGACGACCAGCAGATCGACGGGCTTGTCGGTCAGCAGCTTCTTGGCTTCCATACCCGTGCCGCACGCATAGGTGGGTCGGATGCCGAAACCGGTCAGGGCGTTGGACGTCAGGGTCAGGGAGAACGGCGAATCGTCGACGATCATCGTGATCGCCCCGGCCAGGTTGAAGACGGCGCTTTCACGCAGGGACTCGCCGCCGCTCATGGCGCAAAGGCCCCCGTCTGTCGCGCCGCTGAACTCATGGCCGGTCGCAAACCCCGATGCCCCTGAACGAAGCGCCGAGCTTGGCAGACGAGGGTGGATGCTGCGTTAACGCTGGTCGCCGGAGCGGCCGGGCGTCAGAGCGACCGGGCGTCAGAGCGACCGGGCGTCAGAGGGCGCCGATAGCGTAGAAGCGATCCGCGCGACGCTTCTTGATCTGCTGCGGCGTCAGGCCGTCGAAGCCCTTCAGCTCTTCGGCCAGCACGTCGCCGACATTGGCCATGGCCGTGTCGCGATCGGTATGTGCGCCGCCGACAGGCTCATCGATCAGGCGATCGACGATCTTCAGCTGCATCAGGTCCGGGCCGGTGATCTTCATCGCCATGGCCGCGTCCTTGGCCCGCGCGCCGTCGCGCCACAGGATGCCGGCGGCGCCCTCGGGCGAGATGACCGAATAGATGGAGTGTTCCAGCATCAGCACGCGGCTGGCTGCGGCGATGGCGATGGCGCCGCCCGAGCCGCCTTCGCCCGTGATGGTGGCGATGGAGGGCACGCCCAGGGTCAGGCAGCGCTCGGTCGAGCGGGCGATGGCCTCGGCCTGGCCGCGCTCCTCGGCGCCCAGGCCCGGATAGGCGCCGGCGGTGTCGATGAAGCTGAGGACCGGCAGGCCGAACTGCTCGGCCATGTCCATCAGGCGCACAGCCTTGCGATAGCCCTCGGGCCGCGCCATGCCGAAGTTGTGGGTGATGCGGGTCGCGGTGTCGTGGCCCTTTTCGTGGCCCATGATGACGACGGGCCGGCCGCGGAACCGGGCCAGACCGCCCAGGATGGCCTGGTCGTCGCCGAACTGACGGTCGCCGTGCAGCTCGTTCCAGTCGGTGAACAGGCTCTGGACATAATCGATGAAGTGCGGGCGCTGCGGATGACGCGCGACCTGGGTCTTCATCCAGGGGTCGAGGCCGGCGTAGGTCTTCTTGCGCAGTTGGTCGGCCTTTTTGCGCAGGCCCTCGATCTCATGGTCGATGTCGCCCGAGGTGTCGGCCAGCAGCGACAGCTCCTCGATCTTGGCTTCCAGATCGGCGATCGGCTTTTCGAAGTCGAGATAGTGCGTGGCCATCAAGGCGTCCGGGAACTGCAAACGGGCGAAAGCGCCCTTGGGGAAGGCGCGCGAACCTAGAGAGGTCAACGCCGCCGGGCAAGCGGGGGTTCAGTCGTCGCGCGCCAAGGGGTGGTTTTGGTGGACGACCTGGGCCAGGCGATCGGTGGCGACGTGGGTGTAGATCTGGGTGGTGGCGATATCGACGTGGCCTAGCAGGGTTTGGACGACGCGCAGATCCGCGCCGCCTTCCAGCAGGTGGGTGGCGAAGGCGTGGCGCAGGACGTGGGGGCTGACGCGGGCGGGGTCGATGCCGGCCGTGATCGCCGCGTCGTCCAGCAACTGGGCGAAACGGCGTGGGGTCAGATGGCCGGTGCGGCCGGAGGAGGGGAAGAGCCAGGGACTGTCGGGCGCCTCAGGCTTGCGCTTCGCGTCGCGCGCGACGAGCCAGGCCTTGATCGCTTCGCGGGCGGCGGTGTTCAGGGGCGCGAGCCGTTCCTTGCCGCCCTTGCCGCGCACGATCAGATAGGCGGGGTCGCGCCGAACGGCCTCGACTTTGAGCCCCAGCAGTTCGGACACCCGCAGGCCGGAGGCGTAGGCCATCTCGACAAGGGCGACCAGGCGCAGGCCCGCCGCCGCATCGCGGGCGGCCGAGGCGGCCAGCAGGGCGTCGATCTCGGCGCGGCTCAACACCTTCGGCAGCGACCGGCCCTGTTTGGGGGCGTCGAGACGGCGTGACGGATCGTCGGTGCGCCACCCCTCGGCCAGGGCGAAGCGGTAGAACTGGCGCGCGGAGGAGCGGCGACGGGCGGCGGTGGCGGCGGACAGACCGCGCCGCGACAGGTCCGCGAACCAGGCCTCGACCGCCTCGGCGTCCGCCTTCATCAGCCCGCCGGCGTCCGACAGCGCCGTCTCCGCGTCCGCCAGATCGCGGCCATAGGCGGACAGCGTATGGGGCGAGGCGTCGCGTTCGACCGCCATCATCTCCAGAAACGCCTCGATCTGGGGCGTCATGCGGCGATCCGCAGCCTGAACGACTGGCGCAAGGTCAGGCTTGGTGTAGAGGTTTTCTGGATCATGCCTGCCCGCGCCGCCGCCTTCGCCTTCCTCTCGACCGACCGTTCCGCCGGAGCCGCCGGATGAGGCGGCGCGCGAATCCGGGTCCGACCCGCACCATAGCCCTGGTCGGCCTGATGGGGGTGGGCAAATCGTCGGTGGGTCGTCGGCTGGCCAATCGGCTGCGACTGCCGTTCGCGGACGGGGATGTGGAGATCGAGTCGGCGGCCGGGATGACGGTGTCGGAAATCTTCGCCGCCCTGGGCGAGGCCGAGTTCCGCGCGGGCGAGGCGCGGGTGATCCGCCGTCTGCTGGAGGGGCCGCCCATCGTGCTGGCGACCGGCGGCGGGGCGATGATGAACCCGGAGACGCGGGCGCTGCTGAAGGCCAAGGCCGACACGGTCTGGCTGAGGGCCGATCTGGCGGTCATCGCGGAGCGGGTGGCGCGGCGCGACACGCGGCCCCTGCTGCGGGGCAAGGATCCGCTGGAGGTTCTGACGGGCCTGGCCGAGGCGCGCTATCCCATCTACGGCGAGGCCGATGTGGCCGTGGACGTCGGGCAGGGCTCGCACGGCCAGGCGGTGGACGCCATTCACAAGAACCTGCGCCGACACTGGCGCCAGAGACGACGCACGGAGACCCCGCAATGACGATCATTCCGGTCAGCGGCGGGGCCTTTGCCGCTTATGACGTCGTGGTGGGACGCGGGCTGCTGGCGCAGGCGGGCGCACGCATCGCACCGCTGGCCAAGGGGCGGACGGTCATCATCACCGACGAGACGGTGGCTGGCATCCATGCCCAGACCCTGACCGCGTCATTGACGGCGGCGGGCGTGACCAGCGAGATCGTGGCGGTGCCGGCGGGCGAGGGCTCCAAGTCGTTCGCCGAGCTGGAACGCGTGCTGGACCGGCTGCTGGAGATCGGTCTGGATCGCAAGGATGTAGTGATCGCTCTGGGCGGTGGTGTCGTCGGCGACCTGGCCGGCCTGGCGGCGGCCCTGTTCATGCGCGGCATCGACTTCGTGCAGATTCCGACGACGCTGCTGGCCCAGGTCGATTCGTCCGTCGGCGGCAAGACGGCCATCGATACGCCACGCGGCAAGAACCTGGTCGGCGCCTTTCATCAGCCGCGTCTGGTGCTGGCGGATATCGACGTGCTGGCGACGTTGCCGGAACGCCAGGTGAGGTCCGGCTGGGCCGAGGTGCTGAAGCATGGGCTGATCTGCGACGCGCCCTTCTTCGACTGGCTGGCGGGCGAGGGGGCTGCGGGCGCCAAGGGCGATCCGGCGGCGCTGGAACGGGCGGTGATCCGCTCGGTCGAGATCAAGAGCGCGGTGGTCGGCGAGGACGAGAAGGAGGCGGGGCGGCGCGCCCTGTTGAACCTGGGCCACACCTTCGGCCATGCGATCGAGACCGAGGTCGGCTTGGACGACGGGGCGCTGGCGCACGGCGAGGCGGTGGCGCTCGGCTGCTGCATGGCTTTCCGCTATTCGGCAGCCGAGGGGCTGTGTTCGGCAGAAGTGGCGGCGCGGGTCGAGACGGTGGTCGCGGCGGCGGGTCTGCCGACGCGGCTTGATCAGGCGGGATCGTTCGCGGCCGACCGTCTGCTGGCCTTGATGGCGGGCGACAAGAAGGCCGAGGGCGGGGCGCTGACTCTGATCCTAGCGCGCGGCATCGGCCAGGCCTTCGTCGCCAAGGGCGTGGATGCGGCCAAGGTGCGGGGCTTCCTGGTCGAGGAAGGCGCGACCGCGTGATGCGCATCGCCTCGGTCCCTCTGGAGGATCGCTTCGTGCGGCTGGAGCCGTTCGAGGAAGGACTGAAAGCCGAGGTCAAGGCCGCGCTGGATTGCGACCCCGCGTCCTGGGATATCATGGTCGCCCCGGCCCATGGCGATCATTTCGAGGCCTGGTGGAAGGCTGCGCTGGCGGCGATGCAGGCGCAGACGCGGATCGCCTATGCGGTGCGGCGACGCTCGGACGGGGCGGTGGTCGGGACGACCAGCCTGTACGAGATCAACCCCGCCTATCGCCGCTGCGAGATCGGCTCGACCTTCTATCGGCCCGAGGCGCGGGGCGGGGTGATCAACCCGGCCTGCAAGCAGCTGTTGCTTGGTCATGCCTTCGACGCGGGCGCTGTGCGGGTCGAGATCATCACCGACGCCGTCAACGCCCGGAGCCAGGCGGCCATTCTGAAGTTGGGCGCCAAGGCCGAGGGCGTGCTGAGGAAGCACAAGATCACCTGGACCGGCCGGGCGCGCGACACCGCCATGTTCGCCGTCATCGACGATGACTGGCCCGAGGTGCGCGCGAGGCTGGACCGGCGGTTAGCGGCCTTCGCTTAGTCTACCGCCCGGCATTCCGTCGGCTGACGGCCTTCGACGGACCAGGTGGCGAGGACGCCCTTGCCGCGCAGTTCGACGTTGGAGGCGAGGTACCAGATGCCGTCGGCGGCGCGTTCCTGATACAGGTCGATGGCCTCGCCGGACGAGTTGCGGATGGTGGCCATCTGGCGCGGATTGTCGAAATCGACCGACAGACGCTCGCCGTTGTCGCAAAGATAGACGGTGTGGACGACGCGGTTCAGGGTGCGGTCCTGGATTTCGGCGCCGGTGCGCTGGCGGGCGGTCTGGGCCTCAATGGCGCGTTCCTTGACCTCGTCGCCGGTGCGCGGCGCCTTGTCGGGATCGGCGCCGCAGGCGGCGAGGAGGGCCAGGGCGGCCAGGCCGCTGAACACGATCGACTGCGGCAGATCCGGCTTGAACAAGGTCTTTTCCCTCCACGGCCCCGCCCAACGGCGCAGCTTTTCGCGGCGTTCTAACGTGCGCCGCCTGTGGCCGTTCCCCGTCTTTGACGGAAGAAGGATTTGAGCAGCGACGACGCCTCGTCCGCCAGAAGGCCTGAGTCCGTGGTCGGGCGCCAGTGGCATGTGGGTTGTTCGAACAGGCGCGGGCCGTGGATGACGGCGCCGCCCTTGGGATCGTCGGCCGCCCAAACGACGCGGCCGATGCGGGCGTGGCTGATGGCGCCGGCGCACATGGCGCACGGCTCCAGCGTCACATAGAGGGTCAAGCCGGTCAGGCGGTAGTTGTCCAGCGCCGTCGCCGCGCGCCGCATGGCGACGATCTCGGCATGGGCGGTGGGGTCGCGAGCCGCAATCGGACCGTTGGCGCCGGTCGAAATTACTTCACCAGAGGCAGGATCGACAAGAATTGCGCCCACGGGCACCTCTCCTGCGTCCGCCGCCGCTTGCGCTTGGTCCAGCGCCATGCGCATGAACCGCTCATCATGGTCCGCCATACAGACGACAACGACAAGAAGCCCCGCGCCCGTCAAGACGAACGGTCGCCCCGGCCCTTTAAATCTTCCGGTCCCCGCAAGAGCGGCGACGGGACGAGATCATTCGGCGACAAGCCGCGCGGCCCTCGCGAAGACGGCGCCAAGCGGTTCGGCGACAAGGCCGACCGCCAACGCAGCGACAAGCCGCGCAGCGACCGGCCCCGCACCGACAAGGGGGGCAAGGACGGCAAGTCCAAGACGCCTGAGACGCCTCTACGCGCCGAGCGAATCGCCAAGACCATGGCGCGCGCCGGCATCGCCTCGCGCCGCGAGGTCGAACGGCTGATCGGCCTGGGCAAGGTGGCGGTCAACGGCCGCATCCTGGATACGCCCGCGACGCTGGTGACGCGCGACGACGTGATCACTGTGGACGGCAAGCCCATCGGTTCGACCCAGGCGACGCGCGTCTGGCGCTATCACAAGCCGGCGGGCCTGTTGACCAGCCACAGCGATCCGACGGGCCGCCCGACGGTGTTCGACGCCCTGCCGGCCGGTCTGCCGCGCGTGATCTCGGTCGGACGGCTCGATCTGGCGACCGAAGGCCTGCTGCTGCTGACCAACGACGGCGAGCTGAGCCGGGCGCTGGAGCTGCCTTCGACCTCGCTGGTGCGTCAGTACCGGGCGCGGGCGCGGGGCAAGATCACCCAGGAGCAGTTGGACGCGCTGAAGGACGGCGTGGTCGTGGACGGCGTCTCCTATGGTCCCATCGAGGCCAAGTTGGACAAGGCCAAGGAGTCCAAGTCCGAAGACGGCAAGGCGCCGGCGAACCTGTGGATCTCGGTGTCGATCACCGAGGGCAAGAACCGCGAAGTTCGAAAGGTGCTGGAGTCCGTCGGCCTGACGGTCAACCGGCTGATCCGCCTGGCTTACGGCCCGTTCCGCCTGGACGTGCTGCCGGTCGGGTCGGTGGAAGAGGTCGGGCCGCGCGTGATTCGCGAGCTGCTGGCCGATTACATCCGCCCCGAGAACCTGCCGACCGGCAACACCGTCGAGACGCCCGCGCCCATACCCGGCCGTCGGGTCTCGACGCCCATCGTCAAGGGCCGGTCGGGTTCGGCCATGTCGGATCCGTCGCGCAAGCCTAGCCGCGTCCGCGCCGCCGAAACGGCCCAGGCGGATGCGGTCGAGCGCCGCGAGCGTCCGCCCAAGAAGGACGGCTGGGCCAAGGCCAAGCCGAAGTTCGAACATTCCAAGAGCTTCAAGCCGCGCGAGCGGACGGCGCCCGCCGGTGATCGTCCGGCGCGTGAGGATGGAGATCGGCCCAAGCGCGCCTTCAAGCCGCGCGACGACCAGTTCATCGACGATCGGCGCGGCAAGCCCGGCGCCAAGCCGACGGGACGCACGGGTTCCGGCCCTCGCGTAGGCGGTCCTGGCGGAAAGCCGAGCGGCGGCCGCGACTTCAAGCCTCGCACGGGCGGCGGCGGCAAGCCGGCCGGTCCGTCCGGAACGAGCGGACGCGGGCCAGGCGGCAAGCCGCGCACGCCCCGCTGAGGATCGCCGACGAGGACTGAGCGATGACGATTTCGACCGGGCGGTGCCTGTGCGGCGCCGTCACCTTCACCGCGACGCCGAACGGCGGGATGCACGCCTGCCACTGTCCGACCTGCCGGCGGCAGTCGGGCGGCATCCTGTTCAGCGTGGACTGCGGCGACAGCGTCGTGGTCCAGGGCGAGGTGGCGACCTATGTCTCGTCCGAATGGGCGACGCGGCAGTTCTGTCCCGCCTGCGGGACGGGCCTGTTCTGGCGATCCAACGATGGGGCGATCACCATGGTCTCGGCCCAGGCGTTCGACGATCCATCGGTCTTCACCCTTGAAGACGAATTCTGCATCGAGAGCAAGCCGGCGACCTATGCGCTGGCGGGCGAACGGCCGCGCCTGACGACGGACGAGCTATGGGCGCAGTTCGCGCCGCCGCAGGATTGACGCCAAGGGTTGCGACAGGGGGAATGGCGATGACGACGACGACAGCGGACCTGAGCCCGGCGAAGGGCGATCACAGCCTGGAGCGGCTGCTGCTGTTCTCGGACGGGGTGTTCGCCATCGCCATCACCCTGCTGGCCATCGAACTGCATGTGCCCGAAGGCTGGAACGGACAGTGGGCGACACTTTGGGCCGAGCGGTGGCCGATGTTCACCGCCTTTGCGCTGAGCTTCGCCATCATCGGCGTCTTCTGGAACACGCACCGGCGAGTGTTCGCCCGCATGACCGGGTTCAGCAACGGGGTGATGCTATTCAACATGTTGGCCCTGGCCGGGGTGGTGCTGATGCCGTTCGCCACGACCCTGCTCTACGAACAGCCGCGCAACGGCGAGGGGGCGTGGATCTATCTGAGCCTGGTGGCGCTGGTCGGGGTGATGCACGCCGGCGCCTATGGCTGGGCCGCCTTCGTCACCGATGCGATCCGGCCGCGGCCGCATTGGGCGGTGCGCGCCACGGTGGTCGTGACCCATGCCCTGATGCCGGGACTGGCCTGCGCGCTGAACTTCTTCCTGATGGCGCGGGGCGTGGGGCTGCTGGCGGCCGTGACGGCGCTGGCGCTGGGCCTGCTGATCGCCGGCCGGGTCTGGGTCGGACGCCGCTTTGGCGGAGCGGCCTGATGCGGATCGTCGCCGGAAGCCTGAAGGGCCGGGCCATCGTCGCGCCGGAGGGGCAGGGCACGCGCCCGACCTCGGACCGCGCGCGCCAGGCCGTGTTCAACGTGCTGGAACACGCCGCCTGGGGCGAGAGCCTGCAAGGCCTGCGGGTCATCGACCTGTACGCCGGTTCGGGCGCCCTGGGGTTCGAGGCGGTCAGCCGGGGGGCGGGCTTCTGCCTGTTCGTCGAGACGGACGACGGGGCGCGCGGCGCGATCCGCGAGAACGCCGACGCCTATGGGCTAATGGGACGCACGCGGGTGCATCGCCGGAGCGCGACGGACCTGGGATTGCGGCCCGGCCCCATCGCTGAGGCGTTCGACCTGGCGTTTCTGGACCCGCCCTATGGCAAGGGGCTGGGGGAACAGACGCTGGCGCGGTTGCTCGAGGGCAGCTGGCTCAAGCCCGGCGCCCTGGTGGTGTTCGAGCGCGGGTCGGACGAGCCGGAGATCGACACCCCCGGCTATCAGCGGCTGGACGCGCGCGATTACGGTGCGGCGCGGGTGCTTTTTCTGAAGGTGGCGGACCCCGCCGCCTGAGCGGAAAATGTGCACTGTGCGTTTTCACAGTGCACTTTCGTGCAGATTTTTGCGAGAGGGTCGCAACGGCCTCAGTCCTCGGGCGGCGGCCCCAGCAGGGCCTCGTCTTCTTCCTCGATCTCGCGCCGCATGTTTTCCATCGAGGCGGCCACCTCCTCGCGGCTCATGCCCCGGAAGAAGTCCCGGTCGAAGGCGCGGGCCTCGCGGGTCAAATCGTCGGCCAGGGCGCGCCAGCGGCGGGCGTCCGACGCGCGCCCGCCCTCGACCGCCTCGGCGAAGCGCAGGCGCGCGGTGCGGGCCAGGTCGTCCATGTCCAGGTCGGAATAGACGTTCAGGTCCAGCTCTCCGGGCGGCGGTTCGACCTGATCGCTGCGCCGCCAGCCGTATTTGCGGGCGCGGCGGCGAAAGGCGGACAGGCCTAGGTCGTGGCGACGACACACGGCCTCGGCGCTGAGACCCGACAGATAGTCGGTGCGGGCCTGGGCCCAGATGGCGGCTTCACGGATGCGATAGGGCTCGGTCATGATCCCAGCCATAGACCGGCGCTACGTCAGATGCGGACGTGGATCAGAGTTTGGCGACCAGGCCGCGCGCGGCGGCCGTCACCTCGGCCCAGGTGATTTCGAATCCGTCGTCGTCGCCGAAATAGGGGTCGGCGACGGCCTGACCCTCGCGGCCGGGGACGTGGTCGAGCAGCAGGCTGAGCTCGGCGGTCGCGTCGTCGGGCCGCAGGCGGCGCAGGTTCTTCAGGTTCTCGTGGTCCAGGGCGATCACATGGGTGAAACGGCGAAAGTCCGCCTGCGTCACCTGCCGCGCCTTCAACCCCGAAATCTCGACCCCATGCCGCCGCGCCGTCGCCTGCGCCCTCGGGTCGGGCGGCTCGCCCGCATGCCAGTCCCCGGTCCCGGCGGAATCGACGATTAGGTCAAGGTGCAGCCGCTCCGCCTCAGCGCGCAGGGCGGCCTCGGCGAGAGGCGAGCGACAGATGTTGCCGAGGCAGACGAAGAGGACGGAGGGCATGGGGTTTGTCGAGGCGCTTTGGCTCAGTCGTTAGTGTCGTCAGGTTGAGCTTGTCGGGCAGCTTCTCGTTTAGCTGCCTTTTCTTCTCGTTCCCGTTCGATCTCTGCAAGAGACTTCAACTGCTCCAGACTTTCAAATTGCCCGGTTAGCGATATTGATCCTCCCTCGGTTTGATCCTCCCTCGGTTTGGTGG
>NZ_JZRG01000026.1:0-401 GCF_000964075.1 Brevundimonas sp. KM4
CAGGCCGGGCCGCGCAGCTTTCATACTGCGCAGCGGGTCGGCCTGTTGCGGTCAGACTGGCGGCAAAGGCCTCCGGGGTGAGGTAGCCGATCGACGAGTGCGGCCGGCGGGTATTGTAGTCCAGCGCCCAGGCAGCGACCTTCTGGCGGGCGTGATCCAGACTAAAGAACAGGCTCTCGTTGAGCAGTTCGTCGCGCATCCGGCCGTTGAAGGATTCTACAAACCCGTTCTGGGTCGGCTTGCCGGGCGCGATGTAGTGCCAGTCGACGCCATGATCCTGCGCCCAGGCCAGGATGGCCGTGGACGTGAATTCCGTGCCGTTGTCGCTGACGATCATGGCGGGACGGCCCCGTCGAGCGATCAGCGCTGTCAGCTCGCGCGCGACGCGGCGTCCCGAGATC
>NZ_JZRG01000027.1:0-401 GCF_000964075.1 Brevundimonas sp. KM4
GATCTCGGGACGCCGCGTCGCGCGAGAGCTGACAGCGCTGATCGCTCGGCGGGGCCGTCCCGCCATGATCGTCAGCGACAACGGCACGGAGTTCACGTCCACCGCCATCCTGGCCTGGGCGCAGGATCATGGCGTCGACTGGCACTACATCGCGCCGGGCAAGCCGACCCAGAACGGGTTTGTGGAATCCTTCAACGGCCGGATGCGCGACGAACTGCTCAACGAGAGCCTGTTCTTCAGCCTGGATCACGCCCGCCAGAAGGTCGCCGCCTGGGCGCTGGACTACAACACCCGCAGGCCGCACTCGTCGATCGGCTACCTCACCCCGGAGGCTTTTGCCGCCAGTCTGACCGCAACAGGCCGACCCGCTGCGCAGGATGAAAGCTGCGCGGCCCGGCCTG
>NZ_JZRG01000028.1:0-654 GCF_000964075.1 Brevundimonas sp. KM4
GTCGATCCCGCGTGGAGCGGCTGATGCGCCGCGCCGGCCTGCGGGGCTTGGCGGCCTTGCCGCGTCGCGCCCGGACGACGAACAGCCGCCACGGTTATCCCATCGCGCCCAACAGGCTGGCCCGGAACTTCGAGGCGGCGGCGCCCAACCAGGTCTGGCTTGCCGACCTCACCTACATCCCGACCGGCGAAGGCTGGCTCTATCTCGCCGCCATCCTCGACCTGCACACCCGCAAGATCGTGGGCTGGTCCATGCGCCAGACCCTGCACACCGAGATCGCCCTCGACGCCCTCAACATGGCCGTCGAACGTCAGCGCCCCGCGCCCGGCCTGATCCATCATTCGGACCGGGGCATCCAATACGCAGCCGAAGCCTATCGATCAGCCCTGGCCCGATCCGGCATCACCCCGTCGATGAGCCGAAAGGGCGACTGCTGGGACAATGCCCCGATGGAGAGCTTCTTCCACACCCTCAAGACCGAACGCGTTCATCACCGCGTCTACGCCACCCGAGACCAGGCGCGGCGAGACCTGTTCGGATACATCGAGGGCTTCTACAATCCCCATCGCCTGCACTCAGCACTGGGCTATATCAGCCCCGCTGAGGCCGAGCGCAAAGCGGCTTAACCCCGTCCACTTTTACGGGGGAAGATCA
>NZ_JZRG01000029.1:0-60617 GCF_000964075.1 Brevundimonas sp. KM4
GAAAACTCAGGGGCACGTCAGTGGTTTTTCAACATTTGCGGATTGCTGAGCGTAGTGCCCGGCCACTCGTGAATATCAGAATTCAGGGTTCTGAAAGCGCGCTCATGCGGAGACCGCGCCTCTGGCAACCCCGGCAGCCCGATCTCCAGGTCGATGCCGTATCGATCACAGGACCATTTGAAGGTGTCGTTGTCGAACTCTCCAGCACCATCGACCATGACGCATTCTGGAAGGCCGCTACACTCCCATTCTCCCGGCACCAGATAGGTACGTAGCAAGTGCGTTTTGTTGGTCACGACCATCGCCATGGCCATCGCCACGGTTTCTCGTCCGGGCGGAAACCTGGAGAGAAAGCCGGCAAGCTTCACGCCCGTAAACAGGTCTGTAGCCGTCGTCAGCGTGGGCCGAACGACGTCATCAGGTCGCTCGATGCTCAGCACCTTCACGTCGGCTGGCGTGTGATCGATGATGACAAACTGAAGAGGCCTTTCGGCTTCCAAAGTACCTTTCTGGAGCATGTGTAGGCGACGCCCCGCCCGACCGTGACGTTGCGAGGCGAAATGCGCCGGATCACGTTTGTAAATGCATAGAATGGCGCGCCGTATAGTCGACTCTGATGGCTGCTCCGCTGCCGGCACTCCGTTGATCTCGAAGTGAGACGCGAGATCGGCGCTCAGCTTCCGGTCATTTCGCTTTTTGCTCGCTCTTTCATACGTCCAAGCTTCGATGATCCTCATCAACCGTGTCGAGATTCGAGTACCTGGCTTGGGTCCTGTTTTTCCGGGTTTCCAAGCTTCGAATGTGTCGAAGACCTTGGCTCGTCTGATGTCGCCTTGATGGGTTTTCAAGGAGACATTTAAGGTTTGCTTCAGAACGCTTTCGGGCAGCGCATAGCCACCGAATTCGCCAGCCGCTATCCGACGTGCAACGACAAATCGTCGTCTAAGCCGTTCTTCATAGGCACTGGATGCGGAAGGCATGATTGGCGACTCCTATCGCCAATTAACAAACGCCTTTAGGCATGGCCGCGCTAGCAATGACCGATACCACAATTGCTTCTTCAGGCCTGACGGTAGTAATTGTGAGCCAAATGGTCCTCCGCAATTTGGGAAATTTCACAATTTCCGCGACGCTATGGAGCGCATGAGGCGGCAATCAATCGCGACAAAAGCCGGAATCAATCATGGTCGGCTACACGGCTTTCCTGAGCTTGGTGTTGGACACTCACTGGCGTGTCTGCCGTTTGGGCTGCTGTGTCAGACCAACACCCTTGAGCCATAGCTTCAGCGCCTCCCAATGGATCGCCGCGACCACCTTGAACGTCATCAGCGGGATTGCTGCTGTCGCAGCGGCGATGTTGCGATCCTCCAGGCGTTCCCGCTTGGCCGCCATAGCGGCCGTGATCAGCACGCCTTCGGCATCTAGCCCATCGATGGTCATGTCCAGGCGATCGCCCGGCGTATGGCCACGGAACTGGTAATCCATCTCCATGCCCATGAATGGCGACACATAGAGCGCCTTGGCCGCGCCCTGACGAATGACGCCTGCGGCCCGATCCTCGATCGGGATCGGAATGACATAGGCGTGGCGGATGCCGAAGGTGCTGGTCACCTCGTACACCATGGCGGCCAACCGTCCGTTCGGCCAATGGCAATAGTAAATGCTGATCGGGTTGAAGACGTATCCAAGGACGCGCGGCATGGTTAACAGGCGGACAGGTCCGCCTGCGAGATCGATGCCGGCTTGAGCCATCCACGCATCCACCTGAGGACGCAGAGCGCCAGAACCGTCTCCGTAATCCTTGTCGTGGAAGGACAAGAGATTGAACCGATTGCGCGAAAACAGGCGCAGGCGCGCGTCCACATCATCGATTTCCGACAGGTCAAGCAGAAGCCAGAAGACGCGATAGTTCAGCCTATGGGTCTTGGGGCGAAGGCGTCGGTGCATGACCCGGCCGCGATAAAGGGCCGAGCTGAATATCACGCGGCACGTTCCAGCTGAGCGCTCGCCGGCGTCGTCAAATGAATGCGACCGCTTTCGTTGGCGACAGACCAAGGGCGACGTACGCCGCCGAGTTGCTCGGCGACGGCGAGGCCGGATTGCAGGCCATCCTCGTGGAAGCCGGCGCCGAAATGGGCCCCGCAGAACCAGACGCCCCCCTGCCCTTGCAGGCTCCACAACTGCTTTTGCGCCTTTATGGCCGCAGGATCGAAGATGGGGTGCTCGTACAGTTCGCTGCGTAAAATCGTGTCGGCGCGCGGTGGACGCGGTGGATTGAGCGTCACGAACAGATCGTCGCCCGGCAGGCCTTGCAGGCGGTTCATCCAATAAGTGACGCAAAGGCCGTCGTCCGCGCCAATATAGTTCCAGCTGGCCCAGGCGCGACGACGATGCGGCATCAGGCCGGCGTCGGTATGCAGGACGGTCAGATTTCGGCTGTACCGGAAAGCGCCGAGCAGCGCCTTCTCCTGCGCCGTCGGTTCGGCCACCATCGCCAGAGCCTGGTCGGCATGGGACCCGATCACAACTTGGTCGTAGCGCTCGATCCCGCCTTGGCTGTCGTGAACGAAGACGCCCTGGTCGCTGCGCCGCACCGCAGTGACGCCATGGTCCAGCCGAATGTCCTGGATGGCGCGAGCGAGATGTTCGACATAGACGCGGCTGCCACCCTCGACAGTGCGCCACAGCGGGCGTCCCACCAGTTTCAGCAGACCGTGATTGCCGCAGAAACGGATGAAGGACTCGGCCGGATAGTCCATCAGCGTGTGCGCCGGCGATGACCAGATCGCGGCGGCCATGGGCAGCAGGTGATCGTCGCGGAACGCCTCGCTGAACCCTTCGCGCTTCAAATAGTCGCCGAGCGTCAGCGAAGAATCAGACATCGCAGCCAAATCCTTTGGCGCCTCGCGATAGAAGCGCAGAATTTCGCTCAGCATGGACCAGAAGCGAGGACGCAGGGCGTTGCGACGCTGAGCAAATAGGCCCGGCGCGGCATATTCGAACCGCCCATCATCCAGGGAGACGGCGAAGGACATATCCGTCGCCCGTGTCGCGATCCCCAAATGCTCGAACAGGGCTATAAGATTGGGATAGGTCGCGTCGTTAAAGCAGATGAAGCCGGTGTCGACGGCGATGTCGCCAGAAGGCACGCCGGCCATAACTGTATTGGAATGCCCGCCCAGCCGGTCGCCCTTTTCGTAAAGCGTCACGTCATGGCGTTTCGACAGAAGCCAGGCCGAAGACAGAGCGGCGACGCCAGATCCGACCACAGCGATCTTTTGACGTTCGGCAGAGGGCGTCGCGGACGACAGGGGCATGAAAACTCCGAAAGATACGCCGCAGCGCAATCGCTAGGGCATGAACGGATTACGGGTCGCCGTCATGTTCGGATCGCGATTGATCCAGACATTTCCGCTGAGCGTATTAGTGTTCATGCATGCCGAGCCGTTATCCTTCGCATCAACGCCATGTCGGTCAAACCGCATGAAGGCGCTCGACAGCTTGCCTGATCCGCTGCTGCATGATCGGCTGATCGAACAGATCGCCCTGAGACGCGATCGTGACGCGTTCGCTGCGCTCTTCGCCTATTTCGCGCCGCGGCTGAAGGCCTGGCTGATCAAGTCGGGCGCGACGCCTGGCGCGGCCGAGGACTTCGCGCAGGACGCCATGCTGACCGTGTGGCGCAAAGCCGATCTGTTTGATTCGTCCAAGGCGCGCGCCGCCACGTGGATTTTCACCATCGCTCGCAACCGTCGGCTGGACATGCTTCGTCGTGACGCGCGTCCCCTGCCGACGCCCGAAATCGAGCTGGCGGGGGACGACGTTCGCCGACCCGATGAACTGCTGTCGATGTCGCAAGACGCGGACCGCGTGCGCGACGCTCTGGCCCGGCTCAGCGCTGACCACGTCGAGGTCCTGCGTTTGGCCTTCTTCATGGACAACTCTCATTCCGAGATCGCCAAACATCTCGGCCTGCCGCTCGGCACCGTCAAATCCCGTATTCGTAACGCCATGACCAAGCTTCGTATGATCCTCGCGCCGTCCGAGGAGGCTGCGCGATGAAACCTCAGCGCAATCCCTCCGAAGAACGTTTGCTGGCCTATGCGGCCGGCACGCTCAGCCCGCCCGAGGCTGTGGTGATGGCGGCCCATCTGGCGATGCGGCCGGCCAATGACGCCTGGGTGCGCGACCTGCAGTCGGTCGGCGGCGAGTTCTTAAACGAGACGCTCCCCTCCCCCTTGTCGAATGATGCGCTCGCCTTGGCGATGGCGCGGATCGAGACGGATGCCGGCAAGGCCAGACACAGCGCGCCCCTGAACGACATGCCCGAGCTGCCCGAGCCGCTGCGACGCTATGCGCTGGGTCCATGGCGCTGGGTCGGGCCCGGCATGCGCGTGCGCGATGTCCATGCGCCGCGGGATGGGGATTGCCGTGTCATTCTTCTGAAGATCGAATCGGGTCGTGAGACGCCAAAACACACGCATGGCGGCGTCGAGCTGACCTGCGTCATCTCCGGCGCCTATGCGACCGAAACCGAGCGGTTCGATGTGGGGGACTTTGAAGAGGCGGATCCGGAGGTGCTGCATCAACCCCGTGTCGTGTCGGACGAGCCGTGTCTGTGCGTCGTCGCGCTTGACGGTCAGATTCAGCTGGATGGGTGGGTCGGCAAGCTGATCCAGCCCTTCGTTCGCCTGTGACGGCTCTTGCGACCATTTGGGGTGTCGCGGCCCTATTTCTCGTTGTTGTCATGTCTACGGCCTGGCTGGTTCAGAAACGAACCGGTCAGGGCGGTTGGGCGGACGCCTTCTGGTCGCTCGGACTGGGAGCAGCCGGCGTCGGCGTCGCGCTGTTTCCGATCGACGGCGCCACTCCGTCGTTGCGCCAGTATCTCGCAGCGCTGCTGATTGGCCTTTGGGGCTTGCGGCTAGGATCTCACATCGCTGTTCGCGCCGCCCACGAGGAGCGCGAAGACGCTCGCTACGCGCGTCTGCGAGAGGACTGGGGCGCCGGTTTTCAGGTGAAGATGTTCGGCTTCCTCATGTTGCAAGCCGGAGCCGCAGCCTTCCTGGCGCTAAGCGTGATGGCGGCGGCGCGCAACCCAGCGCCGGGCCTGACGCTCCAGGATGTCTTAGCGACACTAATCTTTGTCGGAGCCCTGATTGGCGAAGCTGTTTCCGATCGCCAACTGGCGGCCTTTAAACGTAATCCGGCCAACAGGGGCGGAGTCTGCGATATCGGTCTGTGGGCCTGGTCACGCCACCCAAACTACTTTTTCGAATGGGTGAGTTGGTGCGCCTGGCCTGTGTTCGCCATCAATCTGAGCGGTGAATGGCCTTGGGGTTGGCTGGCGCTGACAGGGCCAGCGTATATGTACTGGCTTTTGACCAAGGTGTCCGGCGTGCCCTTGCTGGAAGAGCATATGCGACAGTCGCGACCCAAGGCGTTCGAGGCCTATGCCGCCCGCACCAGCGCGTTCTTCCCTCGCCCGCCCCGGCGATGAGGCGATATTAGTCTTTCTGAGCTGACCCCAGATGCGTTTCGCCCCGCTCGCGGGCTATCTGCATCTGCCTGTGCCGCTCGGCATATCGCTGCCGCTGGACCGCGTCGCGGGCGTCGTGACAGCGCTCGCAGCACACGCCTTCGATATAGTGCGGCGAAGCCCGACCGGCCTCATCCACGGGCAGACGACATCCCCGGCACAAGGTGTGGGGACCTTGCCTCAGGCCGTGCCCGACCGAGACGCGTTCGTCAAAGACGAAACACTCTCCACGCCATAGGCTCTGATCCTCGCCTACAGTCTCAAGATACCGAAGGATGCCGCCTTCCAGATGGTGGACGTTCTCCACGCCCTCGGCCTTCAGGAAGGCGGTCGATTTTTCGCAGCGAATGCCGCCGGTGCAGTACATGGCCACGCGCTTGGCGCCGGTCTGCTCAATCAGGGCGCGACCTTCGCTGCGAAACCAGTCTGGGAAATCGCGAAAGCTTCGAGTATTCGGCTGGACGGCCCGTTCGAACGCGCCGATCTCGCCCTCATAGTCGTTGCGCGTATCGATTACCAAGGTCTCGGGATCGGCGATCAGGGCGTTCCAGTCCGTGGGCGCAACGTAGACGCCCGCCTGGTTCGCAGGGTCCAGATCCGGCTGTCCCATGGTGACGATCTCGCGTTTGACGCGCACCTTCATCCGGTGGAAAGGCAGGGCGTCGGTCCAGGCGTATTTGAGTTCGAGCGTCTCGAAGCCTCGCATGGCATGGATCGCGGACAGCACCGCTGCGATGGCCGCCTCTGATCCGGCGATGGTGCCGTTCAGACCTTCCGGCGCGACAAGCAGGGTCCCCCTCACCTGCCCAGCGTCGCAGACCGCCTGAAGCGTCTTGCGTACGGCGTCGGGGTCGGGGTCGGCAACCGGCGCGAACCGGTAGAGCGCGGCGACAAGGACGGCTTGGCTGGACGAGGCCTGATGCTCGGTCATGGATCAGCCCCTCGAAGGCGCCGGAGATGGCGCGCCCAGCAGGACTCGAACCTGCAACATCCCGCTTAGAAGGCGGGTGCTCTATCCGGTTGAGCTATGGGCGCTCTGGCAAGACGTTAGACGTCAGTGCGTCCAGGACTGCTTGCGGTTGGTAGCGAAATTGTCGGCATAGGCCTTGATGATCACTGGCGGATCGTTCGGCTCGTGCAAGCGGAAGGCGATGCCATGACGTTCGGCGTATTCGATCGCTTCTTCCTTCGATTCGAAGCTCAGCCGAACCTGGCCGTTCATGTCGGTGGAGCTGGTCCAGCCCATTAGCGGATCGATGGTGCGCGCCGACGCGGGTTCGAATTCCAACCGCCAGTCGCGGCTCTTGGCCTTGCCCGACTGCATCGCAGTTTTGGCCGGGCGGTAGATGCGAGCCAACATGGCGAAATCCTCAGTGACGGCGTGGTCTGTGACCCTGCCATAACGCGCGCCGGACATATGATCCAGCGGCCTTCCGTTGGTCGGGGCGAGAGGATTCGAACCTCCGACCCTCTGGTCCCAAACCAGATGCGCTACCAGGCTGCGCTACACCCCGGACCGAACGGAGCGCTCTATTGGCACTTCGCGACGCGATCCGCAATCAAGGCTTGAAATAAGGATGTAAAACTTTGTCGCCGGGCTTGGCGTTGATTTCGGCCGCCCGCCCTGCCCGCAGTTCCAGGACGCCGTTGGCGGCGCCATTGGAAGGTATCGGCGCCTCGGAGAACGGCGTGGCGTGCGAAGCGATGGAGACGATCCGGCCCTGCGGATCGATATACAGAATGTCCAGCGAACTCGGCGTGTTGCGCATCCAGAAGCTTTGCTCGCGCGGCGCTTCTCCCGGCCATTGGAACAGCATGCCGCGGTCGGCCTCCAGCGGTGGACGGAACATCAGCCCCCGTTGACGTTCGGGCTCTTCGTCCGCGATCTCGACCCAGAACTGATGCTCGCCCGACGTGGTCACGACGGCCAACTTTTGCAGCGGCTCGCCATTGGGACCGACCGGCGCCTTGGCCGCGCATCCGGCAAGCGCGAGCATAATAAGCCCGGCCATCGCAAAACGTCTCGTCGCCTTGATCATACGCCTCTCCTGAGCGCTGGATCAGTCGCCCGTTCTGATGTCCGCCACCACCAGACCCTTGGGCCCGTTGGCGAATCGCACCCGCACCGCATCGCCCGGAATCAGATCATCCAGGCCGCAGCGACGTAGGGTTTCGATGTGGACGAAGATATCGCCCGGCTCGCGATCACGCACGACGAATCCGTAGCCCTTGGTGCGATTGAACCATTTGACCAGGGCGGTCTCCAGCTGTTCGTCACTTTCGGCGACCGGCCGCGGCGGCGGCGAAGTCACAGGTCGACGCACGGCCGGCGTCGCTTCGCCCTCGCCCAGGTCATGGATCTCGATCGTCTGCCAACCCTTGGCGCGCTTGACGCAGTCGCAGGTGATGGTCGCGCCTTCATCGGCCGCGTCACGGCCGAGATCGCGCAGGCTGCTGATATGCAGCAGGACGTCTCTTGTTTCGGTCAGGGTCGGATCGTCAGGGACGATGAACCCATAGCCCTTGACGGCGTCGAACCACTTCACGCGCCCAGTGACGCGAACGGTCTGCGCCGTTTCCGTCTCTCTAAAGTCAGACACTTAAAAACCCCCGCCCGCGCCTCCAGCGGACTCGTTTTATATTTAACACCGTTCCGCGAAATTTTGAAAAGCGGAAAAGGCGCGTCTATGCAGAAGCTTGCGTGTGGGAGTGCAAACGCGCGTTACGGATGCCGGCGAATGAGCGCCTGTTTCGTCTGCAATTTTGTTTAGGCTGTTTGGCGGGAGCCTCAAAAGGCTCAACCATAGTCCTGCCCGCGTGGCAGTCCCTAGGGGAATCGAACCCCTCTTTTCAGGTTGAAAACCTGACGTCCTAACCGATAGACGAAGGGACCGCTGCGCGGGAGAGCCGGCGATATAGCCGCGCCCTCGGGGCGGTGCAAGCGTGGATTTTCAGTTTTTTGGAGAGGTCGTCAGATCATTCGAGGATCGGCGACATCCTCGATCTCGAACTGCACGCCCTTGCGGCCATTCCAGTCGTCAGCCTTCAGCCGGCCCACGACACTCAGCCCGCCCTGCCCCGACAGCAAGGCCTGGCCCGTCGGCAGATCGGCGCAGCGCCAGGCGATGGCCTTGACCGACGCGCCATCCGGGCCGACCAGCCGGCACCGCACGTGACCGCCATTCATGGCGACGGGTTCGCGGGCTTGAACCCCGCTTAGGGCGAAGCTGGGTTCCGGGTTGGCAGGGCCGAATGGGGCCAGACGCTCGAACGATTCGAACAGATCGCGCGTCGCCGCCGCAGGGTCGATCAGGGCGTCGATCTCAAGCACGTCCTGTGCGACAGCTTCGACCCTTTCGGTGGCGAGTCTCTCGTTCAGGAAGACGGTCAGCTCGGACACGCGCGCACCGTCCATCGTCAGGCCTGCCGCCATGGCATGACCGCCGCCAGCGAGCAGGATCCCGCTCTCCCATGCCGCCTGGATCGCGCGTCCCAGGTTCATGCCTGGCTGTGACCGGCCCGAGCCCTTCCCGAGACCGGTGACGGGATCGACGCCAATGACGATCACCGGCTTGCGCCAGCGCTCGCGCAAACGGCCGGCGACGATCCCGACGACGCCCGGATGCCAGTCCTCGCCCGCGACCACGACGACGGCGCTCTCGTCGGCATGGGCGCCGGTCGCCTCGACTCGACGAACGGCGGCGTCGGTGACGGCTCGCTCGACATCGCGCCGTGACACGTTCAGGGCATCGAGCTCGATCGCCAGGGCCTCGGCCTCGGCCGGATCATCCGTCGACAACAACCGCGCGCCGAGGTCGGAGCGACCGATGCGTCCTCCCGCATTGATGCGCGGTCCCAGGATGAAACCGGCATGATTGCTCTTGGCCGGTCCCGGTTCGGCGCCGGCCGCCGCCAACAGCGCGCGCAGACCCGGATTGCGCCAGTCGCTCATGACCTTCAGACCAAGGCCGGTCAGCGCGCGATTGAAGCCGGTTAGCCCGGTCACGTCGCAGATGGCGCCTAGGGCCGCCAGATCCAGCCACTGACGAATGTCCGGCTCGATCCTCTCGGCGAACAGGCCCCGACGCCGCCCCTCCCGGTTCAGCGCCGCCAGAAGCACGAACACGACGCCCGCCGCCGCCAGATTTCCCTGACCCGAATTGCAGCCCGGCCGGTTCGGGTTGACGACCGCCAACGCCGTCGGCGGCTCGCTGCGCATCAGGTGGTGATCGATCACGACAACGTTCAGGGCGATGGCGGCCGCATGGGCCAGGGCTTCGTTCGCCGCCGCCCCACAATCCACCGTAATGACCAGGTCCGCGCCCGACGCCTTCAGCGTGTCGAAGGCCCTGGCGCTGGGGCCGTACCCTTCAGTCATCCGGTCCGGAACATAGATCGGAAGCGGATGGCCCATCGCCCGAAACCAACGCACCAGCAGCGCCGCGCTGGAGGCCCCGTCCACGTCATAGTCGGCGAACACATGAATGTTCGCCTTGGCCTGTAATGCGTTCAGGATCGCATCGGCGGCCGTATCCATGTCCATGAAGCTTGAAGGATCGGGAAACAGGGCGCGCAGGGTCGGGGTGAGGAAATCTTGGCCCTGGTCTGCGCGAACACCCCGCGAGGCCAGCGCTCGGGCCAGCAGCTCTTCCAGATTCAGGGTCTGCATGTGCGCGCGCGTGGTTGCGGCATCGGCCGGACGTTGACGCCAGGCGCGCCCGGACAGGGATCGAGACACGCCGAGGAATGCGTTCAGTGTCTTTGCGCCGCCGTCGTCTGCCATCAGCACATTATCGCGGGATTCTGCCTCCCGCGCGACCGGTCATCGCGTCGGGCGACGGTCGAGCGGCGGTGGAGCCTTGGCCCTGTCACGCAGACTTTGGGCGAAGGCCTCGATATCCGCCTGGGTTCGGACGGCGTCGGGCGACACCGGAACGGCGTTCACGGCCGCGCGTGTTTCGGCGGCGAGCGCCTCGGCGTCGCCGAGCGTCCAGTCGATTCGTGCGATCTCGCTGGTCAGCGTCGCGCTGTCGCCTTGGAGACGCTGCACATTCGACGCGACCTGAGTGACCGGCGGCAGATCGGTCGGCGCTGCCGGAAAGTCCTCCCAGCGCGGATAGCGCCGATTGGCGTCGACCAGTTCCTGGATACGTGGCGCAAGCGGCGAGACAGCCTCCGTCTTGGAGGCGGATGCGCCGACACAGCCGCTCAATGGCGTCGCGATCGCGGCTGCGGCGATCAGGATCATCTTTTTCGAGTGCGACGCGTTCATTTCCTTGATGGTCTTATGCCATCATCGCGGTGCGCGGAAGGGCGGATGAACCGCCCTCTGGCGCAGGAAGCGCGAAGGACGATCATGGCCAAGACTCCCAGAACGCCGACAGACGCCCCCGACCGCCCCGCACGCAAGGCCGGACGTCCGACGTCCGCCAAGCCCCGCCCGCCTCGCCAGCCCAAATCGAAAACTGCCGAAACGCGGGAAGCGGCCGCCGAAGCCCATTCCGAACCGACTCCTGAACCGACCGCAGCGACGCCCAACCAGGCCGAGTTGATCGAAACCCTGTCGATGAATCTGGCCAAGGCGGCCATGATGGCCCAAAGCGCGATCGCCGAGGCGGCGCTGACCCAGGCCGATCGGCCGGCCGCCCTTTCCGCCGATCCCTTCAACGTCGCGCCGGCCATGACGTCAGTCATGACCAGCCTAGCCGCCCAGCCCGACAAGATGATTCAGGCACAGGCTGACCTGTTTGGCCGCTATATGCAGCTCTGGTCATCGACGGCGCGTCAGGCGGCCGGCGAGGCGCCCGATCCCGCACCGGTCGACAAGCGGTTCAAGGACCCGGCCTGGTCCGAAAACCCGATGTTCGACATGATGCGGCGATCCTATCTGCTGACATCAGACTGGATGAACGGCCTGATCGCCGGGGTCGAGGACGTCGATCCGACGCTCAAACGTCGCGCCCAGTTCTTCACCCGCCTGCTGACCGACGCCTTTTCGCCGTCGAACTTCCTGGCCTCCAACCCCGTCGCGCTGAAAGCCTTGGCGGAGACCAGCGGCGAATCACTGGTGAAGGGCATGCAGAACTTCGCCGCCGATCTGGAACGTGGCGGGGGATCGCTGCGCATCAGTCAGGCCGACTATGGCAAGTTCGTCGTTGGCGAGAACGTCGCCACCGCGCCGGGCCAGGTCGTCAGGCGCGACGAGTTGTTCGAACTGATCCAGTACGCACCCTTAACTGAGAGCCAGCACGAAATCCCGCTGCTGATCTTCCCGCCCTGGATCAACAAATTCTACATCATGGACCTGCAGCCGGCGAACTCGCTGATCCGCTGGCTGTCGGCTCAGGGCTTTACGGTCTTCGTCTGTTCCTGGGTCAATCCGGACAGGGACAAGGCTGGCTTCGGCTTCGACGACTATCTGGAAAAGGGCATCTATCGCGCGGTCGAGAAAACGCTGGAGCAGGCGGAAACCAAGCAACTGAACGCCGTGGGCTATTGCATCGGCGGCACCCTGCTTGGCGCTGGCCTGGCCCATATGGCGGCCAAGGGCGACAAGCGCATCGCCGCCGCTACCTTCTTCGCCGCTCAGCATGACTTCGCCGAGGCCGGCGACCTGCTGCTGTTCACCGACGAACACTGGATCGCCGAGATCGAGCGTCAGATGGATGCGGCGGGCGGCGTCCTGCCGGGCGCAGCCATGGCCGAAACGTTCAACGCCCTGCGGTCCAACGACCTGATCTGGTCCTTCTTCATCAGCAACTATTTGCTGGGCAAGGATCCGCCCGCCTTCGACCTGCTGTTCTGGAACGCCGATCAGACCCGCATGCCCAAGACCCTGCATCTCGACTATCTGCGTCAGATGTATGGAGCCAATGCCTTGGCCAAGGGGCAGTTCGAGATCGGCGGCCTGACGGCGGACCTGTCGAAGGTCGAGATCCCGCTCTATTTCCAGGCCAGCCGCGAGGATCACATCGCGCCGATGAACTCCGTCTATCGGTCCGCCAAGCTGTTTGGCGGCAAGGATGTGACCTTCACCCTGGCCGGGTCAGGTCATATCGCCGGCGTCATCAACGCCCCGGCCGCAAAGAAGTATCAGCACTGGACCAACCCTGCCCTTCCCGCGACCTTGGCCGAATGGCAGGCGGAAGCCATCGAACATCCCGGCAGCTGGTGGGAGCATTGGTCGGCCTGGCTCGGCGCGCGATCCGGGAAGCAAATCCCCGCCCGCGACCCGGCCATGGGCCCGCTCAAGCCCATCGAGCCGGCGCCGGGCAGCTATGTGAAAGTGAAGTCTTGAACCGTCTCGAACCCAACGCCCTGCTCGCCGTCAGCACAGGCGTCGCCTTGATCCTGCTGATCATGACAGCCAGCCTGTTCGGAGAACCGGGCAACACGGTCAAATATGTGATCTCGGCCGTCATCTGCGCGGCCGCCTTCGTTCTGCTCAACGAACGAATGGCGCGCGCGATGAAACGTCCGGTCGCTCAGCCGCTGATCCACGTCAGCACGCCGGGCACGGCGGTCTGGGCCGGACTGTTTCCATTGATCGTCATCGCCATGGCCTGCGCGCCCGTTTTCTTCGCCGGTCACGACTATGGTCTGCTGGTGATCATCGCCTCGGTCATCTTCGGCCTGACCGTCGATTCAGCCGTGCGCGCCCTTCGCGCCTAGGCCGAGACGAACTTCAGCGCCACGCCGTTGTTGCAGTAGCGTAGCCCCGTCGGACGCGGACCATCGTCGAACACATGCCCTTGGTGTCCCAGGCAGCGGGCGCAATGATATTCGGTGCGTGGAATGCCGATGGCCAGGTCACGCTTCTTGCCGACATTGGCGGCGATCACGTCATAGAAGCTGGGCCAGCCGGTGTGGGAATCGAACTTCCACTGCGATCGGAACAGCGGCAGATCGCAGCCCTTGCAGACGAAGGTCCCGCGAGCGTGCTGATCGTTCAGCGGGCTGGAATAGGGACGCTCCGTCCCCTCGTGCCGCATGACGCGCCAGGAGGCGTCGCCCAAGCGTCGTCGCCAATCCGCATCGGACACCCGACGATAGGGCGAGGCTGCATATTGCCCCTCCCCGGCTTCGGACGTCTCAGGCGAACAGGCGGACAGGGCGAGCGCGCCGGCGCTCATCAGAAGGCCCCGGCGATTCAGAATCAGGGACTGGGTCATGTCCCTGATACGACGCACGCCGCCGAATGGTTTCAGACCTCAGATCAGACCGGTCGCTTCATCCAGGCCCAGCATGATGTTCAGGTTCTGCACCGCCGCGCCCGACGCACCCTTGCCCAGGTTGTCGAGCAAAGCGACCAGCCGCGCCTGCTCGCCGTTGCGATCGCCGAAGACATGCAGACGCAGGCGATTGGTGCCGTTCAGGCCTTCGGGCGCGATGCCGGTCATGGCCTCGGTCTCCTCCAGGTCGGCGACCTCGACGAACCGCTGGCCGTCATAGGCCTCGACCAAGGCGCCGTGCAGCCGTTCGACAGAAGGGGTTTCCGGCAGGGCCCCCAGATGCAGCGGAACCTCGACCAGCATGCCTTGGCGATAGTTTCCGACCGCCGGCGTGAACAGCACGTCTCGGCTCAGACCTGTGTGTTTTGTCATTTCAGGCACATGCTTGTGCCTCAGCGTCAGACCATAGGCGCGATAGGCGGTCGCGGCGCCCCCGCTGTCTTTTGCGGCCGCCTCGAGCGCGGCGATCATGGCCTTGCCGCCGCCGGAATAGCCCGACACCGCATTGACCGTGACCGGATAGTTGGCGGGCACCAGACCCGCCTTCACCAGCGGCCGCACCAAGGCAATGAAACCCGTGGGATAACAGCCGGGGTTCGAAACGAACTGAGAGCGCGCGATCAACGCACGCTGCCCGGCATCCATTTCAGCAAAGCCATAGGCCCAGCCTGGCGCGACGCGATAGGCGGTCGAGGCGTCGATCACCTTGACCGACGGGTTCTCGATCATGGACACGGCTTCCCGCGCCGCATCGTCGGGCAGACACAGGATCACCGCGTCAGCGCCGTTCAGGGCCTCACGCCGCGCATCCGCATCCCGACGACGCTCGCCCAGCAACAGCAGTTCCAAATCCGGGCGCGCTTCCAGCCGCTCGCGGATTTCCAGCCCCGTGGTGCCGGCCTCGCCGTCGATGAAGATGGTGTGGGTCATTTGTCTCTCCCGTTCCTTCTCCGCTTAAGGGAGCAAAGGCGCAAGAAAAAGGGCGCTCCGGGTCTCCCCGAAGCGCCCCAAATCCAAACCGCGTAAACGCGATCAGCGCTTCGAGAACTGGAAGCTGCGGCGAGCTTTGGCGCGGCCGTACTTCTTGCGCTCGACGACGCGGCTGTCGCGGGTCAGGAAGCCATGCGGCTTCAGAACCTTGCGCAGTTCCGGTTCGAAGTGCGTCAGGGCGTGCGACAGGCCGTGACGAATGGCGCCGGCCTGGCCCGACAGGCCCGAACCTTCGACGGTGCAGATCACGTCATACTGCGTGGCGCGATCCGAGACGGTCAGCGGCTGAGCGATCATCATGCGCAGCACGGGACGAGCGAAATACTGCTCCTGGTCCTTGCCGTTGATGGTGATCTTGCCGGTGCCGGGCTTCACCCAGACGCGAGCGATGGCGTTCTTGCGCTTGCCGGTCGAATAGGCGCGGCCCTGGGCGTCCAGCTTCTGGACATAGACGGGCGCGTCGTTCTCGACCGAAGAGCTCAGGCCCTTCAGGGCGTCGAAGCCGGTGGCGGTTTCGGTGTTGGTCACGTCGGTCATGCTCAGACGCTCCGGGTGTTCTTGGGCGACGCCGACTTGAAGTCGATCGTTTCCGGTTGCTGGGCTTCGTGGTCGTGCGCGGCGCCGGCGAACAGGCGCAGGTGCGTCATCTGCTTGCGGGCCAAGGGGCTTTCCTTGGGCAGCATGCGCTCGACGGCCTTTTCAAGCACGCGTTCGGGGAAGCGGCCGCCCAGAACCTTCTCAGGCGTGGTCGACTTGACGCCGCCCGGGTGACCGGTGTGGCGATAGTAGATCTTGTCGGTGTTCTTCTTGCCAGTGAACACCACCTTGTCGACGTTGGTGACGACGACATAGTCGCCGCAATCGACGTGCGGGGTGTAGTCGCCGCGGTGCTTGCCGCGCAGACGGTTGGCGATGAAGGTCGCAAGGCGGCCCACCACGACGCCTTCGGCGTCGATGTGGATCCACTTCTTCTCGACCTCGGCCGGCTTCAACGAAGCCGTAGTGCTCTTCAGCATGAGGGGGTTCCTGGAGACGAAAATCGGGTCCGGCCCCCGAGGGAACCGAATGAAGGCGCGCTGATACAGGAGACGATTGGTCGCGTCAACGCACTAAACAACATCACATTTGCCACAACGCATTGTTTCAACTGAGTTTTTAAAATACGGTATTAAAATACCCGACGCGAAGAGGCTAGGCAGCGTTACGGCGTAACATAAAACGTCATCAAAGGATGATTATAGGCGGGCATCGCAAAGACGACAGCTCTGGAGTCCCTTCATGATCCTTCATCGTCGCGGTCTGATCGCCACGGGCGCAGCCGCCGCCTTCTCGGGACTGGCTCGTCATGCCGCCGCTCAGACGGCGGGTGAAGAGACCTACGTCAACGAGGTCCATGGCTACGGCCCGCTGCTGCGCGATCCCAATCGCTTGCTCGATCTGCCCGAAGGCTTTTCCTATCAGGTCGTGGCCCAGAGCGGAGACACGATGGATGACGGCTTGTTAGCTCCGGGTCAGCCTGACGGCATGGCTTGTTTCCCGCTGGAAGGGTCTCGCGTGGCCCTGGTCGTCAATCACGAGCTGAAAGGCTCCAGCGGCCTGCATCGCAACCTCGGCCCCGGCGGCCTTCGTGAGGAACGGCTTGACCTGCTGGACGCCACCAAGGGCTACGACACCTATAAGAATGGCCGCCCCCTGCCCGGCGGCTGTTCCACCATCGTCTATGATCTGGCGACCCGCCGGATGGTCAGCCGACATCTGACGCTGGCCGGCACCTCGACCAACTGCTGCGGCGGCCCGACGCCGTGGGGCAGTTGGCTGACCTGCGAGGAAACGCTGGAGACGCCGGCCGACGCCGATGTGACCAAGGCTCACGGATGGGTCTTCGAAGTGCCGGCGACCGCAACCGCCCTGGTCGATCCGGTGCCGCTCAAGGCCATGGGTCGCTTCGATCACGAGGCCGTCTGCGTCGATCCCCGCACCGGCGTCGTCTATCTGACCGAAGACGACAACGCCGGCCTCTTCTATCGCTTCATTCCCAATGCGCCCGGCAGGCTGAGAGAGGGCGGCCGGCTTCAGGCGATGGCCTGGAAGGGCGCGCCCTCGGCCGACACCCGCAATCAGGACGCTCGCACCTGGGCTGTCGGGGATTGGAGGGAGATCGAATGGATTGATCTGGACGACGTCGAATCTCCCAATGGCGACCTAGCCAAGCGCGGTCATGCGTCCGGCGCGGCCTGGGTGGCGCGGGGCGAAGGCGTCTGGTGGGGCGATGACGAACTGTATTTCACCGCAACCTCGGGCGGGCCAATCCGCCGCGGTCAGGTCATGCGGCTGGTCCCCGGTCTGAACGGCGCGGCGGACCGGCTGCAGTTGTTCGTGGAAAGCACGGACCCGAAGACGATGAATATGGCCGACAACATTACCGTCGCGCCCTGGGGACACTTGATCCTGTGCGAGGACAACTATTCCTCGGACGTCCGCAATCACCTGAAAGGCGTCACGCCAGAGGGCAAGGTCTATACGATCGGCCGCAATGTCTTCACCGGCAACTCCGAGTTCGCCGGCGCCTGCTTCTCGCCGGATGGCGAGGTGCTGTTCGTCAACATCATGTACCCCGGCATGACTCTGGCGATCAGAGGCCCATGGTCCTCGGTCCGGACATGAAGATGCGCGGCTGAGCCCGCAGCACCAACCATAGGTTCACGGTGGCCGTCGCCAGCACGATTGCGGCGCCCGCCTGGTGCAGCACGCCCAGCCACACCGGAACCGCGTGCACCAGGGTCACGATCCCCAGCAGAGCCTGGAACCAGATCACACCCGCAAGCGCAAAGGCGCCGAAGCCCATTCCCTCCGCCACGCGCCAGCGCCAGGCCTGGAAGGCATAAATGCTGACGGCGATCAGCAGGCCATAGGCGACCAGTCGGTGATTGAACTGCGTCAGCGCCTGATCATGCAGAAAGGCGACCGCGCCCAGGCTCCAGTCGGCCGGCGGCAAAACGGCGCCGTTCATCAGCGGCCAGTCGGTATAGACCAGCCCCGCATGACCGCCCGCAACCAGGGCGCCCAGCAGACATTGCAGGAAGACCGCGCCGAGCAGCAGGCCGGCGCCCCTCGCCCAACCCGACGGCGGCCGGCCGTGATCCTCGCCGTTCCAGGCCTCCAGCCCCGTCCAGATCAGGGCGGCGAACAGCACGAACGCCAGACCCAGATGTGTGGCCAGACGCTCCGGCGCGACGCTGACACGCTCGGACAGGCCGCTAGACACCATCCACCATCCGATCAGCCCCTGAAGGCCGCCCAAGGCCAGGAGCAGGACACAGCGCCAGATCAGGCGATTGGGCATCGCCCACTGGTGGAATACCGACCGGGCCGGCCCAAGACGGCACAGCAGGAAGACGATCAGCGGCAGGGCGAACACCATACCCACCAGACGCCCGATCAGCCGGTGCAGCCACTCCCACCAGAAGATGCCCTGAAACTCGCCCAGGCTCATGCCGGCGTTGACCTGCGCGTACTGCGGGATCTGCTTGTACTTCTGGAAGGCCTCGGCCCACTGGGCGTCGTTCAGAGGCGGAATCGCGCCCATGATGGGCTTCCACTCCGTGATCGACAGGCCCGAGCCCGTCAGCCGCGTGATGCCGCCGATCACGACCATCAGGAAGACGACGGCGGCCGTAGTGAAGAGCCACACGGCGACGGCGCGGTTACGATCTGGATTTCCGAAACGGTTCATTCGACGCCTGACACTGACCCGGATATGGTGTCGCGTCGAACGAAGACCAGACGCGACCGGTGCGGTATGCCCGCCCCAAGCGACAAGATCGAGTCGGATTGAGTTAACGGCGCTGTTGCCGCAGGAGATCAGGGTTGCAATACGCCGATATCGCCGCCGCCGTCGCAGGCGGCCTGCTGCTGGCCTGGATCGCGGACCTTCTGACGGGCCGGCGCGGCTTTGGCGGCACAAGCCTTGTGTCCGGGATCGGCCTGGCCTGCGGATGGTTTCTGGCGGTGCGGGTCTTCGCGGTCAGCACGATGGACAGCTGGGTCTGGGTGCCGTGGGCGCTCGTCGGATCGGGCATCTGTCTCGTGGCCTTCTTCCTGTTCCGGAACAAGCGCTGATGCCGCCGCGTCTGCGTCGCTTCGTCGCCGCGATCGGCGTGCTGCTCTTTCTCGTTTTCTGGGTTTGGGGCCTGATCGCCCTGCGCGGACTGCTGCCGCCGTCGCAGTGGATCGACTTCCTGTTCTTCGGCATCGGCGGGACCGCCTGGGGCCTGCCGCTCATCCCGCTGCTGCGATGGGCCGAGCGCGGCTGAGCGCCGAACCTGCCTCCAGATACGGCGATGGGGCCGCCCGCAAGGACGACCCCACCATCATCATTCTTTTTCAAGAATGGTCGGAGCGACAGGATTCGAACCTGCGACCCCTTGACCCCCAGCGGCCTCCAATGCCTTTTCAGGACTGTTCAGGACTGTGCTAATGCACTGTTTTTAGAAAGTTTTTGAATTCACCCCTCTTCGTCGCTATGCTTCGAGTTGCTGCAATTTGCTCCCCATTTGCTCCCCAAAATCGGGGCGCTTCGGACGAGGATTCAGATGGGCGCGACACGACTGACAGACCGGAGCGTCGCGGCGCTCAGACCGACTGACGAACATCGTCTCGAGCTCTGGGATGCGGACCTGAAGGGTCTCTACCTGCGGATTTCGGGGCACTCGAAAGTCTGGGGCTTTCGTTATCGGCGTCTGGATGGAAGTCAGCCGAGAGTTCGGCTCGGTCGCTATGTTCCGCCGGATCAAGCCCTGGGCGACGCCGCCGCGCTGACGGTCGCGGGGGCCCGCGCGAAGGCGAGGAAACTTCAAACCGAGATCGACGCCGGCCGCGATCCAGCGACCGAAATTCAGGTCATCAAGGCCGAAGCCAAGGCTCAGACGCTGAGGACGTTCGACGACATGGCCGAGGGCTACTTCAGGGCCACCGAGACCGGAGAGTATCGCCCGAGCAAAAAGCGCAAGCGCGCGCCCACCATCCTTTCCGAACGGAACCTCTACCGGAAGCATCTCCGCCAGATCGCGGGTTTGCGCATCGAAGCGGTGACCAAGGACGTGGTGCGCAAACGCCTTCGGGAGATCCTGCAAGAGGGCAAGGGAGTTACGTCCAATCGCGCCCGGAGCCTGATCAGCCAGATTTTCGCGTGGGGAATCTCCGAAGATCGGGTTCTCAGGAACCCCGCCCAGCAGCTCGACGATCTCGCGGAGGAAACCCCGCGGACGCGCGTCCTCAACGATGTCGAGTTGCGAGCGCTCTGGCGGGCCCTCGAAGACACGTCCGGCTACCGACGTCCGCTGCCGAAAGGCCGGGACGAGGCGCTAATGGTGGGGCGTCCGATCCGGATCGCGATCCAGCTGGCGGCCCTACTTCTGCAGCGACGCGCGGAGGTCGCGGAGATGCGAGTCGCCGAACTCGATTTCGCCGAGAAGACATGGACGATCCCCGCCGGCCGCACCAAGGCCGGACGCACCACCGTCGTTCCCTTGGGCGCGTTTTCGATCGTCCTGATCAAGGAAGCCCTGGCGCTTCGGCCAAAGCCGTCGGAGGGCGCGGAGCCGTCGCCGTTTGTCTTCGTCGGGCGCGGCGAGGCGCCGGGCGCCATTCATCCCTCGGCGATCAGCCACGCCATGCGCGACATCAGGGCCGCGATCGATATTCCGGACATCACGGTCCACGACCTGCGCCGCAGCGGAGCGACCAGGCTGGCGCGAGCCAGGACAAGCCCCTTCATTCTGTCCAAGCTTCTCAACCATGCGAACGAGCTAGGCGGCGGATCGTCCATCACCATGTCGGTCTATGTCCAGCACGACTATCTTGAGGAGAAGCGGGAGGCGATCGAATGCCTGGAGCGCTTGATCCTCGCGGCGGTTCGTCCCGGCACTGAACTCCAGCCGCCCCCTCCCCCGGCCTTGCCGGCTCCACCCAGATTGCTATTCCACGAGCCCGCTTGACGGTCGGGAGGTCAGAAAGACAATCCCCTCGCCATAGGACCTCGCTGCGGGTTTGGCCAATGTCAGATGCTTGCACTCCCCGCTCTCCCTCCACCCTCGCGCAGCGCATTCGAACGCGACAGGTGAAGCTCGCCATGGCCCACACCTGGGCAATGACTGAGCGCCGGCTTACGTCCCGCAAGGGGCATGGCTAAGGTCGGCGTTCCTTTTACTATCCGGTGCGATCCCGTGGATTCCAGTTTCGTAGACCTCGACATCCTGCTGACCAAGGTCCGCAACCCGCAATCCCGCACCTACTTCCTGGACGCCGTGCGGGCCTACAAGGCCGGGGCGCTGCGCGCCTCGCTCACGGCCGCCTGGGTCGCTATCGCCTATGATCTGATCGCCAAATATCGCGAGCTCAGCGCCATGGGCGATGCCGCGGCGACGGCCTTCCTACAGTCGTGGGACAATGCGACGGCCATCCGCGACATCCGGCAACTGCTTCAGCTAGAGGGCCGCATTCTCGAAGACGCCGCAGACAACACCCAGGCGATCAGCCAGATCGCGGGCCGGCAGCTCGAACGCCTGCGCGAGGATCGTCACCTCTGCGCCCATCCGGCCTTCTCCGCCGAAGCCCTCCTATTCGAACCGACCCCCGAACTGGTTCGGATGCATCTCGTCAACGCCGTCGACCTGGTTCTCGGTCAGGAAGCCCTCCAGGGCCGCGCCATCTTCGAGGTCTTCGACGCCGACGTCCAATCGTCCGGCTTCCCGACCGATCCCGCGCGGATCCTCGACTATGTCGAGCAGCGCTACCTCGCGCGGGTCCGGCCGCAGGCGATCCGCAACTTCGGCACCGTGCTGGCGAAGTCTCTGCTGAAGGGCGTTCCTGCCCATCTCGACGTCGTCCGCCCCAAGGTCGAAGCCGCGCTGGTCGCGGTTCGCGACCGGGCGGCTGCAGCCTGGCCTGACGTGGTGGCCAGCATCGTGCGTCTGCTCGACGCGCTCGACCCGGCCGACCGCGCGCGCGCCATCGCCTTCGTCGCAGCCTTCCCCGACTTCTGGCACCTCGTGCAGGAGCCGACCCGGACCTCCCTGCAGGAGACGGTCAACAACGCCGACGGCGCCACTCTGACGGACTACCTCCTCCTAAAGGGCGTCGCCTTCGCGCCATTCAGGGCGCCGATCCTCGCCCTTATCGCCGGGTTAGACCGCGAGCCTCTGGCTCAGGCGATCGCCGCCGCGCCCCTGCGGGAGCTTTGGCCCCATGCGGTTGAGCTCTACGCCCAGTCCGGAAGCTTCCGCGGCTCCGAAGCCAATTTCGACGCGTACATCACGCCCTACACGGGCCGGCTCGACACGGCGGCCCTCGATCAACTGCTCGACGCCGTCGCCGCCACCGGCCAGAACTACGCGGCGTCCGGCACCAGCGCGCTGCTCCTGAGCCTGGTTCGGAACGCGGGCGGCGGACGCCTGCCCTCGCCGGACGCCCGCAATCGCTTCTATCAGATGCTCCTACGGTCACATCGGCGCGAGGCTTTCGGCGAAGTGGTCGCCCTGTTCGAAGCCGACGGCTGGACGCCGCCTCCGCGGGAACGCGAGGACGAAGAGGACTGACGTCTTGGCGACGCCGGGGACTGAGCAGGGACCAGCGCGAATGCGGCCTACGCGGCGACTTTCGGTTTCGACATGAAGGCGAACTTGACCTTGCCGCACATGCACTGGAGGTACTCACGTCGGCCACGTCCCGGACTTACCTCGATCAGGACGCCGCACTGGTCACAGTTGAAGAGCACGAACAGCGCCTGAAACGCGTCGATGACCGCGATCATCTCCGCCTTCTGCAGGTCAGCCCATGCATTGTAGTGGACGGCCGGATTGATCTGCCATTGTTCGACCTTGGCGTCGGTCACGGCCTGGGCGAAGGCCGTTTCGCTCGCCTTCACCGCCGCCAACCGCTCCGTATCCGACCAGCTTTCCGCCGCCAGACGCGCGTCTTTGAGAAGAGACTTCATCTGTCCGATGGCCGGATCCAGCAGGTCGCCCAGGTCATGATGTCCATCGACGCTGAACTCGACCTTGGCGCGCAGCGCCTGGCAGGCTTCCGCGGATAGGTGCTCCAAAGATCGACGCAGAGCGCCAGCCGCGCCTGCGACATCGTCATTTCGCGCCTTCTCGCGCATTTCGTCCCACACGTCGCCCTTGCTCCAGGTCGTGGGACCTTCCTCCACCGTCCATTTGCGGAACTGGACCGTGTCCTTTGGGGCCACGAGGCCCGTGGTGCTCATGAACTTCAGCCAGGCGCGGTCGTGGGTGGTGAGAACGAACTGCGTGTCCGGGAACTCCGCCTTCAGCAGCTTCGACACCTCGCGCCGATGACCGGCGTCCACTGACATCAGCACGTCGTCAAGGACCGCGAAGGTGAAGCCCGTTCCCAGGAGATACCGCATCAGGGCGAGGTAGAGACACAGGCCCATGCTGTCCTGGTGTCCCTCGCTATGGTAGGCGCCCGGCGGAAAGAAGCCCCGTCCGTAGAAGTCCACCCCGAAGCCGAGCTTTCCCAGGGAGGGTTTCAGTTTGGCCTCGAAGTTCCCCTCGTCATCGGCGTTGATGCGGCGGTAGAGCTCGGCGAAATGGCCTTGAACATCTTCGTAGACCTTCTCCAGCGCCGCGGTGGAGGTCGCAGAGTACAGGTCGAAGACCTTCTTCGCCCTGTCGGCGCGGGCGTTCGCCGTCCGGGCGGCCGCGCTGGCTGTCCGCAACGCCTCAAGGCGCAACTGACCCGTGATGAGGTAATCGCGCGCGGCGTCCTGGTCCGAAGGCTCCGGCAGTCCGCCGATGGCTCCCGAAAGCCGGGTCAACACATCGACCAAACCTGCGGAGGGCGTCAGCTCGTCAAGCCGGGCCAGCGTCTTGTCGAGCGGCAGAAGCGCCGCAAGCGCAGCGCCGGCATCGACCAGAGCCTTGCCATGGTCGGCGATCTGATCGAGTTCATGGGCTTCGAGAAGCGACTTGCCTGTGAGGTAGACCGGCCGGGTCAAAGCCGCTTCCGCTTCGAGCGCGTCTCGAACCCCCATCAGCTTGTCTTCGGCCGCCGCGCGCAGGACCTTGACCGCCTCCAGTTTCGCCCGCTTGGCCTGAATGATCGCGGTGAGCTCGTCCAGGGTCTTGGGCGTGTCGCAGACGGGACAGACTTCACCCTCATAGAGATCGAGAGCCGTCTTGAGAAAATCGTCGCGCACGACGTCCTTCAGCAAAGATTCGTCAGCGATTAGCCGCTCGACCGCCGTCCTCGCCGCCGCGACCTGGGCGCGGACGTCTTCCCCCGATCGCCGATCGACTGAGTCCCGCAGCGCGGCGAGATCAGCGGCGGCGACCGCCTTGTTGACCGCGGCGACCGGGCCGCCCGCTTGTGAGCTCAACCCATCGCGTAGCGACCCCTCGGGCCCCAGCGTCGAAAGACCCTCCAGTCCAAGCACCCTCCGGCGCCGGTTGGCGGCTTCGAGGATTTCCGGTGCGGTCGCGTCAGCGATATCCATGGCGCGTACAAACTCAGCCTTCGCCGCATCACGGGTCGCGGCCGCGGCCTTCGCAGCGGCCTGACTGGCGTTAGAGATGCGCTGCAGCCGCGTTCTCAGGACTTCGAGGTCGTCCAGTTTGAGGAGAGCCTGGACGTCCTTGGCGCGTTGACCCGGCTCGGTCAGGACAAAGCGAATGATCTCCCGGCGAGACAGGGCGATCTCCGGATGGGCCTCCAGCTGGCGGAACACCGCCTGCACCTCCGGGCTGTCAGGATGGGCCTGAAGCACGGCGGGCGCCTTCACCGATCGCCGAACCTGGACGGATCGCCTGAGCGACGGGATCCACACTGTCGCTTCGACGAACGCCTTCTCCGGTTCCGTCTTCCTATCGACGTGAGGGCCATGATCCTTGATGGACAGGTCGCCGCGGCCTTTCCCGGTCAGGCGCGAGATTGTGCCCGTCAGAACGAACTCCAAGGCGTCCACGACGCCGCTCTTGCCGGTGCCGTTGGAGCCGCAGACGGCGAAGTTCCGCCGCTGAAGATTAAGCGACAGGCTGCGGATGCCGCGGAACTCCGCGATCGTGAGGCTCTCGACCTGGATCATGCCGGATCGCCTCCGAAGAGCGCCTGACTGATCGCGGCCTCGCTGAGATCCTTCTTCGTGATGAGCGTATCGACCAACCGCTGTGCGGTGTCAGCCAGCCCCTCTTCGGATTCAACAGCGGTCGTGAACGCCGTCAATACACGGTCGAGCACGGACAGGTCCGTGGCCGGTTCGTTCGATTGAGCGTCTTGGTCTGTCATGGTCGCCTCCCCGGTCAGGAGCCTAGAGCAACTGCGCGGCACAACCAACACGATTGACCGAGACGACTTTCCCGCTTGCTGGCGGGTAAGCCAAGCCCGCCGGCCCAATCCGTGATAAAGCCGATCAGCGCCCTGTCGCGCTCGCCATCCGCGCGCCTGCCAGGCTATCGGACTCGCGACTATTTCATTTCGACGCTGGAGCGTCGGCGCCGCTCGAGCAGACGGCTAGAGCCGCAGGTGAGGACAGTCGATGACGCTCCAACATCCCGAATGGCATCCACAGCGCCATCCCGAGTTCGACGACCGAATGGCCGTCGAAAGCGCGACGCTTCTCCAAAAGCTGCGAACGGACCCCGTCTATCGGAGGGCCTGCCTGGACGATCCGCGCGGTCTTCATCGAGACCTCTACTCCGCCTTCGTCCCGCCAGCCCATCCGGAATACGCCGGCGGCTATCGCGGCGTCCCCGGCACATCCCTCGCGCTGCGTGTCATGGGCGGTCCGAGCGTCATCGTCGAGGGTCAGACGTTCACCTTCATGGACCCGCCGGACGTCCCTTCGGCCATGCAAAGCCTCGTCGGGACCGTGCGCTTGCGGATCGACACCCTCGTCGAGCCGTGGGACCAGTTGGTGACGCTCTCTTATCTCTTCAGCCAGTTCGGCTTCATCCATCCCTTCCTGGATGGAAACGGGCATGTGCAACGGTCGCTCTTCGCGGCCGCGGCGGTGGAGATGAACCTGCCGCTCTCCAACCGGTTCGCGATCCATCCACGACCGTACGACTTCCTGCTGGCCCACACGCTTGAAAACTACAGTCGCCGCCCCGCCCAGCGACCGCAGTGGTTGAGCGCCGTGGCGGAGTATCTGGTTCAGTGGCTTGAGGGACCGTTCGACGCCCCGGGCATGGGCATGGCGCCTCTTGACCGGGAGGGTGGCTAACGGCGGGGATGGGCGCGCCAGCCCCCGCGCGGAGACCGGGCCCGACGTTCGATCCTCTGGCCGTGCGATAGGCCGGGATATCCAGAAGATGGGCGTCGCCGTCGGTTCGAGCGCCCGCGACGATCACCACGCCGTCGCCGAACTCGATCACGCAGTTCGATCCCTGCGGCGGATCGTCAATCACCGAGACAACCGCGCCCGGGTAGGGATGGCTCCTGGAGAAACGAAAGCGCATGCGCCGTCTGCGCCCGCCGCGTCGTGCGGTTCCCGAGCCCTGAACGTCGGGATATGGACGCGCGCTGGCGGCCTGAGCCCGACGATTGACCGATCAGGCATCCGATCGGCCAACAGCCGAGCCGCACCCGGTTGCACAGGGTTCGGTGATGCGCCCTTCAAGCCACCGGGCGGTCAGAACTCACGCCCGGCTGCGCCGGTGGTCGCCGCGGCGGATTGAGCCAGGCTTGCACCGGGCCGTCGAAACCGTATCGGAACACCGCCGCCGCCGCAAAGGCGGAGGCCAGACCCAGCCCCCAGACGCCCCAGCGAACGGTCGCCGGCCAGGCCGCCTGGCCAAGGGCGTCGAACGCGCCAAACCAGACGATCCGGGTCACTTCGTTTGTCAGGAACATAGCGAAGGACATAAGACCAAGCTGCTCGATCAGCCGTGACGGACGCGCCACGGGCAGGGCTCCGGCGGCCCAGATCATGACGGTGAGCAGGAGAAGCGAAATCAGGGCGAGATCGGACACGGCCTGGGCCGCGATCAGACCCGCGAAGGCGGCGAGCCCCATCCATGCCGCACGGACCGGCGGGACCCAGACGCGCGCGCCTAGGATCGCAGCCGCGACGCCCAGCAGGAACAGGGGCAGCGCCCGGATGAATCCGTGACGGAGCGGAAGCCGGTAGAGGGGGTCGCCCAACCATGCCCGGCTCGCACCATCCGCCACCAGAAGCAGCATTACGACGCCTGCAACCACGAGCCAAGGGCGCAGGCGCCAGAGCGCCCTGCAGATCCAGGGCAGGGCCAGGTAGCAGCCCAGCAGCGCCGATAGCGTCCAGGTCGGGGCGTTCCAGCCCTGCCCGCCCGGGACGCCGTAGGCCTGGACGAGGAAGACCTGGGCCGGAAGCTCGGGCCAGGCGAACCATTGCGGGTTGCTCGGACGGATTCCGACGGCGGCGGCGGTCGCGACGAGCAGCGCGAGCGCGGCGATGACGACGAGATGAGAGGGCGCGACGCGAAGAAGCCGTTGGCGCACATACAGGGAGAGCGAGAGGGTGCGATTGGCGAAGCCCTCCCCGTAGATGCGCGCGAGGACGTACCCCGAGTCGATGATGAAGAAGTTCGTCAACAGGTAGCCCCGGTCGAAGACGGGATGAACCTCGCCGAGCGCGACCGGGGCGGCCTCGCGGAAATGGTAAAGGACGATCAGGGCGGCCGCCACGAAACGCAGAATGTCGAGCCATCCCCCGCGCGTGATCCGGACGGGAACCCGCGCAGTGGCCTCTAGGGCCGTCATCGGCCGGGCCTGACGGAAGCGGCGGCGTCTGGGACGGCGTGCCTGTGGGGCGGCGCGAGATTGATCTGATCGCGTCCGACGTACAAGGCGGCGGTCCCGAGAACGCACACCAGCGCCAGGATCGCGGCCAACAGCCGGCCGGCCGGGTCCTTGGCCGCCATCCGGAAGGTCAAGGCGGTCAAAAGAAGCATCAGCCCGCCGAAGGCGCCGTACAGGGGAAACCGGTAAGTCGTCGCCATGGGCGCCGCCACGCAGAAGACGACGAAGGCGGCCACCAGGCCGGCCCCGACCGCGATCAGGGTGTCTCGGACCGGCCGAAACGGCGCCGGCGGACGGGGGCGCCGGGACCTACCGCGGGCGCGGTATTTGCCGGGACGCCAGCGGGGCGCCCGGCTGTGGATCGTGGACCGCTTTGAGCCCATCGGCCTAGTTCGTCCGCATGCGGGTGGCCAGCCACACCCGCATGCGGACGATCTCCGCCTCCTGGGTCCGGATGACCTCTTGGGCGAGGCCGCGTACCTCCGGATCAGAGCCGTGCTCGAGCGCGATCCTGGCCATGGCGACCGCGCCCTCGTGGTGGGCGATCATGCCCCGCATGAAGTCGACGTCGGCGTCGCCGCTGTACTCGATCTCCATGGCCGAATGCATCCGGGCGTTCGCCTCCTTGTAGGACCGCGTCGCCGGGCTGTCGGCCGCCGCGTCGCTGTGGCCGGCGTGTTGATCGATCGGCCGGGCATCGACCGCCGGGGTCGCGGACGGTCTCGCGGCCTGGCGGGACAATACGCCGAAGCCGAACACCGAGACGAGAAGGAAGAGCGCGATCACGCTGACCCATCCGATGCGTTTCATAGGGGTTCTCCTGTGCTTGGGGTTTGCGAGTTCACGCGGCCTCTCGCGGGCCGCGCCAGGCGAGCAGACGCAGCGCGTTGAAGACGACCAGCAGCGTCGAACCCTCGTGCAGAGCCACCGCCGGACCGATGCCAAGCCCGAAGATCGTCGCCGGAACGAGGAAGGCCACCACGCCGAGGCTGACGAACAGGTTCTGACGGATGATGCGGCGGGTCTGCCGGCTGAGGCCGACGGTGAACGGCAGCTTTGACAGGTCGTCGGCCATCAGGGCGACGTCGGCCGTCTCCAGGGCGACGTCCGATCCGGCCGCCCCCATGGCGACGCCCACGGTCGCCGTCGCCATCGCCGGGGCGTCGTTGACCCCGTCTCCGACCATGGCGACCTTGGCCTCCGCCCGCAGTTTCTTGATGGCCTCGACCTTGTCCTCCGGCATCAGGTCGCCCCAGGCCTCGGTCAGGCCGACCTGCCCGGCGACCGCCTGAGCGGCTTTCTGATGATCGCCCGAGATCATGATCATCCGGCGGATGCCGAGCGCGCGCAGCGCCGTCAGTGTCTCGCGCGCCTTCGCCCGGGGCGTGTCCAGAAGTCCGATGACGCCGAGGTCCTTGTTCCCCTGCCGCACCACCATAAGGGTGCGGCCCTCGTTGCGCAGGGCGGCGACCGCGATCTCCGTATCGGGGCCCAGCGGCGCGATGCCGTCGGCGCCGAACATCTCCGGCTTGCCGATCCAGATCTCCTTCCCCTCCAACCGGGCGGTGACCCCCTTCCCCGTCAGGCTGCGCAGATCCGTCGCGGTTCGCGCGGGCGCGGTCGCCAGGCGCTGGCTTCCATCCCGGACGATCGCCTCCGCGAGCGGGTGGTCGCTGAGCCGTTCGACGGCGACGGCGATCTCCAGCAGTTCGTCTTCGGTCGTCTGGCCGAAGGGCACGACATCGGTGATCCGCGGCTTGCCTTCGGTGAGGGTTCCGGTCTTGTCGAAGGCGATGGCATCCAGCGCGCCGAGGTTCTCCAGCGGCGCCCCACCCTTCACCAGGACCCCGGCCCGGGCCGCCCGGGCCACGCCGGACAGCACCGCGCTGGGCGTGGCGATGGCCAGGGCGCAGGGGCTCGCCGCCACCAGCACCGCCATCGCGCGGTAGAAGCTGTCGCGGAAGGGCTCGTCGACGACCACCCAGGCGAACAGGAGAACGAAGGCCAGACCGAGGACCAGGGGGACGAAGACCCGTTCGAAGCGGTCGGTAAAGCGCTGCGTCGGCGATTTCTGGGTCTCGGCCTCGCTGACCATCCGGACGACCTTGGCCAGGGTCGTGTCGTTGGAGCGCCGCGTCGTCTCGATCTCGATCGCGCCGCCGCCGTTGATCGTGCCAGCGAAGACCACCGACGACGCCGCGACCGATGCGGGTCTGGCCCGCGCTTCCTCGGCGTCCGCGACCGGCTGCTTGTCGACCGGGATGCTCTCTCCGGTGACCGGCGCCTGGTTGACGCTGGACGTGCCCTTGATCACGAAGCCGTCGGCCGGCAACCGCTCGTTCGGCCGGACGACGACCAGGTCGCCGATCTCCAGCTGCTCCACGGGCAGTTCGACGACCTGATCGCCGCGCCGCACATGGGCGGTGCGCGGCGCCAGGGCCGCCAGCGCCTCGATCGCCTTCTTGGCGCGGCCCATGGCGTAGTGCTCGAGCGCGTGCCCCAGGCTGAACAGGAACAGCAGCAGCGCCCCCTCCGCCCAGGCGCCCAGCGCGGCCGCGCCCGCGGCCGCGACCAGCATCAGGGTGTCGATCTCGAACCGCTTGCGCCGCAGGTTTCCGATAGCTTCGCCGACCGTGAACCAGCCGCCCAAGGCGTAGGCGATCAGGAAGAGCGCGAACGGCAGCGCCGCCGGGAGGGCCGGAACGAATTTCTCGATCAGCCAGCCGACCGTCAGGGCGACGCCGCTCCCCACGGCGAAGATCAGCTCCGTGTTCGGCCCCAGCACCCCGCCATGGCTATGGTCATGACCGTCGCCTTCGGAATGGCCGTGGTCGTGTCCATCGCCCTCGGCGTGTCCGTGATCGTGGCCGTCGTCCGGACCATGACCCGACGCCGCGTTCCGGGCCGCTTGCGGCGCCGGACCCACAGCCGCCGATGGGCCGGCGACGTCCGACGTCTCCGTCAATTTGAGACCAAGAGACGCCAGGCGCTCGACCAATCTCTCGCGGCTCGTGGCCTGACGGTCGAACTCCAGACGCAAGGCGCCCGCCGGATCCAGCGCGGCTTCGATGACGCCGGCTTCCTCGCCCAGCTCGGCCGCGAGCGTGCGGGCGTGGCGCGCATGCCGGACGCCGTGCACCCGTCCCGTCAGGTGGCCGAACCGCTCGCTGACCTCGGCGCCGGCCTGCCGCGCCCGCCGTCTGACCTGGGCCAGCGACAGCAGGTCCGGATCATAGTGGATGCAGAGCTCCGCGCCGTCCGCGCCCTCGACCAGATGCGCCTCGGACACGCCCGCCTCGGCCCGCATGAGGGCGATCAGACGTCCCACGCAGCCGTCCTCGGCGTCAGGCGCGTGGGGAAGAAGGACGGGAATATTGAGCCGGAGGGTCTTGGGCATGGTCGGGCCTCAGGGGAAGTCGCGGGTAGGGTTGGAGCGTTCGGGGATGAGAAGACCGGCGCCGTGCATGGCTGCGCCCGCAGCGAAGGCGGCGAGGGCCAGGATCGCGCTGAGCAGGGTGACGAGACGTTTGCGGTTCACCTCGCACCTCCTCAGGGCAATGCGACGACGGCGTCGAGCCAGCCGATCGCCTGGAGGCGCTCCAGCCCCTCGAACACGGGCAGCGCCAGGAGAAAGACCAAGCCGTCGCGGACGGTCTTGAGAAAGAACGACGGGCGGACCGACAGCTCCGCCTCATCTCGCCAGAGGCGAGGATCGGGCAGGAAGCGCGGGGTCCGCTCGAAATACGTCCGGTAGGTCTCGCCGAAGGCGGTCCCCCGGTAACTCTCCTCGCGTCTCGCGACGATCAGGAAGACCCCCCAGCAGGCCAGGGCGAACGCGAGGCCGACGCTGAGGCTGCCGGTCTGGGCGCCGACCCCGAAGGCCCCGATGACGCTGAAGACGTAGAGCGGATTGCGGCACAGCGAATAGGGTCCGCTGGTGACGATCTCCTGCTTCTTGCGCCCGCCGATATAGAGGGAGCACCAGGCGCGTCCGAGCACGCAGACCATGATCGCCACCATGCCAAGATGCTCGACCGGGTGTTCGAGCCCGGGCAGCGCTCGCACCAGAGCGGTCCAGGCCAGCAGGGCGAACAGGCCCGCGCCGATGAAGAGTTTCCGCCAACGCTGGACCGAGGCGATGTCGATCAGGGGCGGGCTCATGCGTCCGGCTCCGGTCCGTCGCGTCGCGCGGCCCGGGCGTCGCCGAGGATGTCGAGCCCCCCCTTGGCCGCGATGGCCGCGACCAGGACGCCGACCACCAGGTCGGGCCAGGCCTGGTCCAGCCACATCACCAGACCGCCGGCGACGAGGATACCGCCGTTGGACGCGAAATCGTTGAGGCTGAAGGTCTCGGCGGCCTTCATGTTGACGTCGCTGCTCTGCTGCCGGCGGATGAGCATGAGGCAGATCAGGTTGATGACCGCGGCGATGACGGCGAGGACCATCATGGTCGGGCCGACCGGTTCCGTCCCGGTCAGCGTCCTGCGCAGGGCGTCGAGCAGGACGAGGACCGCGAAGATCAGCAGCATCACGCCGGAGACCTGCGCCGCGCGGGTCTTCCAGATCAGGGCCCGGCCGACCGCGAGGAAGCTGATCAGATAGACGGCCGCGTCGGATCCGTTGTCCACGGCGTTGGCCAGCAGGGCGCTGGAGTCGGCGGCGAGGCCGCCGACTCCCAGGCCCACGAACAGCAGAGCGTTTAGGGCCAGAACCGCCAGCAGGATACGGCGCTGGACCTGCTCCGTGTCGTGGGCCCCGCTCATTCCTCCAGTCCTTCCGCGGCGCGGTGCTTCACAGCCTTGGCCGCGAAGGTGGGCAGGACCAGGAGGGTGAGGGCCGTGGCGGTCAGAAGACCGCCGATGACCACGGTCGCCAGAGGCTTCTGCACCTCAGCGCCCGCCCCGTGCGCGATCGCCATCGGAATGAAGCCGACGATCGCCACCAGCGCTGTGGTCAGGACCGCGCGAAGACGGCTTGAAGCCCCCTCAATGGCGGCGATCATGGGTTCCGCCCCGGCCTGGAGCCGTTCGCGGATCGCCTGCATCAGGACCAGCCCGTTCAACGTCGCAACGCCGGAGACGGCGATGAAGCCGACTGCTGCGGACACCGAGAAGGGCATGCCCCTCAACAGCAGGGCCAGCGCCCCGCCGACCAGGGCTAGGGGCACGCAGGCGAAGACCAGACCGGCCTCCGCGAAGGAGCCCAGAGCCATGAACAGCAGGATGCCGATCAGGATGAAGACGACGGGGATGACCAGACCCAGCCGCTGCTCGGCCCGCTTCAGGTTCTCGAACTGGCCGCCCCAGGTCAGGGAGTAGCCCGCCGGAAGTTGAACCTGTTCCTGCACGCGCGCCTGGGCGTCCGTGACGAAGCCGCCCAGATCGCGCCCGCGCACATTGGCCTGGACCACCATGCGCCGGCTGCCGTCGTTGCGGCTGATCTGGTTCTGGCCTTCGGCGATCTGGATGCGGGCGACCGAGGACAGGGGCACCGTGACGCCGGTCGTCGTCGTGATCGGAAGCGCGGCGAGCGCCGCCGGATCGTTGCGGGCCTCATCCGCCAGACGGACCACCACGTCGAAGCGCCGGTCCCCCTCGAAGATCTGCCCCGCTTCGGCGCCGCCGATGGCCGCAGAGACGGCGTTGGACACCTCAGCCGCCGACAGCCCGTAGTTGGCCGCAGCGAAACGATCGACGCTGACCGTCAGGGTCGGCAGGCCGGAGGCCTGTTCCACCCGCACGTCGGCCGAGCCCTGGGTATTGCGCAGGACATTGGCCACCTGGTCGGCCGTGGCCTGCAGTTGGGTGAAGTCATCGCCATAGACCATGACCGCCAGATCGGTTCGTACGCCCGAGATCAGTTCGTTGAACCGGAGCTCGATGGGCTGACTGAACTCGAAGCTGTTGCCGAGCTGGGCCGAGGCCAATTCCTCGAACCGCGCGATCAACTCCTCCTTCTCCAGCCGCGGATTCGGCCATTCCTTGCGGTCCTTCAGGATGATGACCGCGTCGGAGATGTTGGGCGGCATGGGGTCTACGGCCGCCTCGGCGGTGCCGGTCCGGGCGAAGATGGTCTTCACCTCCGGCTGGGCCGCGATGGCGCGCTCGATCGCCATCTGCATGGCGAGGGATTGTTCGAGCGAGGCCGACGGAACGCGCAGCGCCTGCATGGCGATGTCGCCTTCGTCCAGCGTCGGGATGAACTCCCGGCCCAGGGTGGTGAAGGCGACGCCGCCCACCGCCAGCGCGCCCAGCGCCGCGATCAGGACGATCTTGGGACGGCTGACGGCCGCCCGGATCGCCGGTTCGGCCCAGCGGCGGACCCAGCGGATGATGAAGGTCTCGTGCTCGTGCGCGTGACCGTGCTCGTCCACGTCGACCTTCTTGGGCTCACGCACCAGCAGCGCCGTCATCGCCGGCACGAAGGTGAAGGAGAAGATGAAAGCCCCGACGAGGGCCAGCATGACGGTGGCGCCCATCGGAATGAAGGTCTTGCCCTCCACCCCCTCGAGCATCAGCAGGGGTGTGAAGACGAGCAGGATGATCAGTTGGCCGAAGGCGGCCGGCTTGACCATCTTCATCGCCGCGGCCCCGGCGACGCTCAGGCGCTCTTTGCGCGTCAGCGCCCGACCGACCTCGATCCGCTTCTGCGATAGCATCAGAAGCGTACTTTCGACTACGATGACCGCGCCATCGACCAGAAGGCCGAAGTCCAGCGCGCCCAGGCTCATTAGGTTACCGCTGATCCCGAACCGGTTCATGCCGATGATGGCGAACAGGAAGCTGACCGGGATCATCAGCGCGGTGATGCTCGCGGCGCGGATGTTTCCAAGCAGCAGGAACAGCACCACGATCACGAGCAGCGCGCCCTCGGTCAGGTTCCGAGCCACGGTCGCGATGGTCTTGTTGACCAGCGCGCTGCGGTTCAGGACCGGCTCGGCGACGATGCTCGGCGGCAGGCTGGCGCCGACTTCCTCAAGACGTTCGGCCGCAGCTTGGGCGACGGTGCGGCTGTTGCCGCCCGCCAGCATCAGGGCCGTGCCGATGACGGCTTCGTGGCCGTCGCGGCTTGCGCCGCCGAGACGCGGCGCCTGCCCCACCTCGACGGTGGCGACATCGGCGACGCGGACGACCAGACCGTTACGGTTGACGACAGGGGCCTGGGCCAGATCCGGAATGGTCTGTGCCAGGGCGTCGGTGCGGACGGTCAGGGCTTCACCCGAGCGCTGGACATAGCCGGCGCCCGCCTGGGTGTTGGCGTTCTCCAGCGCCAGGATTAGATCGCTGAGCCCCAGACCATAGCTGGCCAGCTTCGCCGCGTCGGGACGGACCGCGAACTCCTTCACATAGCCGCCGTTGACGTCCACGCCGGCCAGACCAGCCGCCGTGCGCATGCGCGGGGCGATGATCCAGTCCTGAACGGTGCGCAGATAGGTCGCCCGCGCCTGCGGCGTAGTCAGCAGCTCGCCTTCGGGCGTCAGATAGGCGCCGCCGGCCTGCCAGCCGGGCTGGCCCGGTTTGGCGAGGTTCTGGGAGTTGAACGGCTTGTAGTCGACCGTCCACATCAGCACCTCGCCGAGACCCGTGGTGATCGGAGCCAGACCCGGCTCGACCCCTTCGGGGAGGTTCTCCCTGGCTTGGGCCATCCGCTCGGCCACCTGCTGGCGGGCGAAATAGATGTCTGTCTGTTCGGTGAAGATGACCGTGACCTGGCTGAAGCCGTTGCGGCTCAGGGACCGGGTGCTCTGCAGGCCGGGGATGCCGGCCATGGCGGTTTCAATGGGATAGGTGACCTGCCGCTCCATCTGCTCGGGCGCGAGCGCCGGGGCGATGGTGTTGATCTGGACCTGCCGATTGGTGATGTCTGGCACGGCGTCGATGGGCAGCTTGGTCAGCTGGAACAGACCCCAGGCCGAGACGAGGGCCGTGGCGAGGACCACGAACCATCGGAATTTGACCGAGGCTTCGATGATGAATTTGAACATGCGATCGCCCCCTTAGTGACCGTGCTCGGCCTCGCCCTTGGCCAGTTCGGCCTTGAGCAGGAAGGCGTTGGCGGAAGCGATGCGTTCGGAGCCGGTCAGGCCGCGCAGGATTTCGGTGCGCCCGGCGGCCTGGCGGCCAGCGAGCACCTGGACAGCCTGGAAGCCGCCCTGGACCTGCACGAAGACCACAGTGTTGCCGTCGACGGTCTGGACCGCTTCGGACGGCACGGTCATGCCGCCCGAGGTCGCCTGTCCGGTGACCACCGAGCCGGACACGGCGGACCCGGCGGGCGGCAGGGTTCCGGAAGACGGACGGGCGCGGATGACGGTCGCTCCGCTCTCGTTCAGACCGGCGTCCGCGGCCACCCCGGTGACGACCGCGTCGAACTCGCCGGACGGCCCGGTGACCCGCATCGCCGCGCCCGGGCGAACATTCGCCGCCAGGGCGGGAGGCGCGTTGAACACCATCTCGACGCGGGCCGGGTTGGACACTTCGGCGACCACGCCGCCCTGGGCGACGAAGCCGCCCGGTCCGACCTGCACATTGCTCACCACGCCCGAGATCGGGCTGGTCACGCTGAGCCGTCCTGACGCATTGGGCGATCCTGCGGCCGCAGAGCGCGCCCGCGCCGCGCGGGTCGCCGCCTCTGCGCTGAGAAGCTGCGCCCGGGAGGCCTCGACCTCCTGGCGGGCGACCACCCCCTGTTCGGACAGGTTGCGATTCCGCTGATAGGCCTGACGCGCGGCCTCGGCGGAGGCTGCAGCGGCATCGGCGTCGGCGCGGAAGGTGGCGGCTTCACCGCTGACCAGGCTGACGAGCGGCTGACCGGCGCGGACCGACTGACCGGGCGCCACAAGCAGCCGCTCGACCCGGCCGCCAACCGCAGCGGCGACCGCAGCGCGGGAATCGACCATCGGCTCGACCCGCCCCGCCAGACGCGTTTCCGCCCCGCCGCCGGCGCTTACGCCGACGACGGAGATGCCGGCCGCCTGGATCTGCGCGGCGGTCAGTTCGACGCGGCCCTCTTCGGCCTCGCCCTCCTCGGCATGACCGGCCTCGCCTTCCGCATGCCCGCCTTCCTCTTCGCCATGGCCGGCTTCGCCCTCCGCGGCCGCCGGAGCAGGCGGCGCGTCGGCGCCTCGCGTGGCGAGATAGAGCCCGCCGCCGCCAAGGACGACGAGGGCGGCGACGCCGCCGATCAACAGGGTCTTGTTGGATGTGCGCTTGCGCATCACTGGGCTCCTTGGAAGGGGGCGCGGCCGTCCAGGCGCGCGAGATCGATTTCGGCGCGGACGCGCGCGAGGCGGGCGTCGACGGCGGCGGACCGCGCGTTGACGAGGGCGGTTCGGGTGACGCGCAGCTCGACCTGGGAGATGCGACCGGCCTCGAAGCCGATGCGCGACAGCCGGTAGGCCTCCTCGGCCGCGGTGACGCCGGCGTCGGCGGCGGACACGCGGCTCACCGAGGCGGCCAGGCGCGCCACCGCGGCGGCCCGGTCGGCTTGGGCCTCCTGCCGCGCCGACATCAGGCGGGCGTCGGCCGCCCTGAACTCGGCCTGCGCCGCCTCGATGTTTCCCCGGTTCCGGTCGAACAGCGGCAGCGGCATGCTGATCCCGAAGGTAAGCGCGGTGGCGTCCTCCGCCTCGAAGCGGCGAATGCCCACGCTGGCGTTGATGTCCGGGCGGGCCTGGACACGTTGCACGTCGATCCGGCGTTCGGCGGCCGTGCGCTCGGCCTCGGCCACGCGCACGGTGGGCGCGTCGTTGATCGCGGAGCCCACCCCGGACGGCGCCTCGTCCAGCAGACTGACGTCGATGCGCGTCACGGGCGACGGGATCATCGCCACGGCGGTGAGGCGGGCGTAGGCGGCGTCCCGTTCGGCGACGGCTTCGTCGAGGGTCGCCCGGGCCGACGCGGCTTCGGCCTCGCCCTGGATGCCGCGCAGGAGCGGCTCGCGCCCCTCCTCCACCAGCGCCAGGGCGGCGCGGGCGTCGGCCAGGGTCAGGGTCAGGACCTCATCCGCCAGGGCCGCGCGGCGCTGCGCCGCCTCGGCTTCGGAATAGACCAGGGCCAGGCGACCGGCGGCGTCGATCACCGCAAGATCGCGCTGCAGGCCGACGGCGCCGGCCTCGGCGCGCGCGGCGGCGATGCGGCTCGCGCGACGTCCCCACAATTCGAGGTCCGTGCTCAACGCGAGGGTCGTATCGGCGTTGTCCATCCCCGAGAAGGGGCCGGAGCCGTACGCGTTCTCGACATCGAGCCCGAGCACGGGGTTGGGACGCACACGGGCCTGACGCACGCGGGCTTCTGCGGCGTCGAGGTTCGCGCCCGCCTCCAGGGTGGCGGGCGTCTGGCCGAGCTGCGCGAGCAGTTGGGCGTAGGTCGGGGCGGGGTCAGCCCAGGCGGGACTGACCAGAGTCGCTGCGATCGCAGCAACCGCGCAGCCGACCGCGAGACGCGGTCGCCGGCGAGATGTGGGAGACATATTCCATTTCCAGATTTCTGATCACGAAGAGGCGCCCGCAAGGGCGCAGGCCTTCGGTCAGACTCTGGGGGGTCGCTTCAGGCCGTCGGGCGTGACCGAGGCCAGGACGTCATCGTGGCGGCCGCTTTGCAGCAGCAGTTCGCCGAACGCGGGTGCGATGGCGTCGACGCCGTGAGTGCGCGCTGTGGAGGTATGGTGGCAGTGTCCGTGCGCGCAGATGCCATGGCTTCCGGACGGGTCGCCGTGGTCGCCGTCGTCGGGATTGTGATCGACGAACGCGTGCGCTGCTGGGGGCTCCGGCATGCAGGTCGCGGCGTCGACGGCGGGCGCAAAGAAGAAGGCGGCGAAGACAAGTGTCATCACCGCGATCAGCTTGGCCCATGTCGTCATCGACGAGGTCATCGCGCGTTCGTTACTTCCGTTCTGCGGAGGTGGCAATCTGTTACAAAGTCCACGGGCCTGCCAACCACCCTGCCAGCGGCGACGTGTCGCGTGCGCGGAGCCGGCGTGCTGCTAGGATCAGGTCCATCCGCAGGAGCCGTCATGTCCTCTCTTCGCCTCACCCGCCGCGCCGCGCTCGTCACCGGCTTGGCGACCGCCGCCCTCCCGCCGCTCGCCCAGGCTCAGACCCCCGGTCGGGTCGCGCGGCAGATCACGGTCTACAAGACGCCTTGGTGCGGGTGCTGCGGCGGTTGGGTCGCGCACATGCGCGGCGCCGGCTGGACGGCGCTCGTGGTCGATCTTGATGACCTCGCCCCGATCCGGGCCCGTCACGGGATACCGGACCGCCTCGCGTCGTGCCACACCGGCGTGGTCGGCCGCTACGCGATCGAAGGCCATGTGCCCGCGTCGGATGTCGAACGGCTTGTGCGTGAAGCGCCTATCGCGCGCGCCCTGACCGCACCCGGCATGCCGGCCGGATCGCCCGGCATGGAGGCCGCCGGCCGAGAGCCCTATGTCACTCTCCTGATCCTCGCGGATGGCTCGACGCGCCCCTTCGGACGACACAACGGCGCTTAAGGCGGCCGCGCCACCCGATCCCATCCGACCAGGCGGGATCAGCTTCACGGGGCGGACAGGGAGACCCGGCTCGAGCCGTCACTTGGAGGCGCTCTCAGGGCGTCGAGGACGCAGCAGGCTTCGACCGTCGTCCGCCCACACTGGTCGAGCACCGAGACAAGGGTCTTTTCCAACCGCCGAAGATCCGAGATCTTGACCCGCACCGCGTCCAGATGCGCCGCCGCCACGTGATCGACCGCCTGGCACGGACCGGCGGCAGGCCCGGTGGACAGCGTCAACAGGCTGCGGATGTCGTCATGCGAGAAGCCGAGATCGCGGGCGCGCCGGATGAAGAACAGCCGGTCCAGATGCGCCCGTTCATAGACCCGGTGGCCGCCCTCCCCGCGTTCCGGCGCGTCCAGCAGACCGATCTGCTCGTAGTAGCGGATGGTGACCACCTTGCAGCCGGTGCGCCGCCCCAACTCGCCGATAGAAAATCTCTCTGTCAAAGGCCTTGAACCTATAGGGACTATAGATCGTATATCGGCGGCCGACACGTTTCCGGCAAGGCTCGCTCCGATGAAAGACTGCTGCTCCTCTCCGACGTCCGACGAGGTCGGACCGACCTGTTCAAGCCGGAGCGTCCTGGAGCCGGCGTCCGCGCCGGCGGAGGCGGGGTGCTGCGCCGGACCGAGCCCCTGCGCCTCCAAGCCGCCCTTCGTCACGACCGCGCCCATCGTCCCGGCCCATACCCACTTCGCGGGCGATGACTGCTGTTCCGCCAAGGGCGACGAGATCGCCGCGCTGGGTGAGCACGCCGACGTCCGGCGCGTGCTGGTCATCGTACTGACGATCAATCTGCTGATGTTCTTCGCCGAGTTCGGGGCGGGTCTGTTTGCGCGGTCCACCGCTCTGATGGCCGATTCCATCGACATGCTCGGCGACGCCCTCGTCTACGGGCTGAGCCTTTACGCCCTGAAGCGCAGCCTGCGCTGGCGCGCCGGAGCGGCGCTCGTGAAGGCCGCCGTCATCGCCGCCTTCGGCGTCTGGGTCTTCCTGGAAGTGGTCCGCAAGCTGATGGGCGACATCACCCCGACCGCCGAGACCATGGGCGTGTTCGGCGCGATCGCCCTGGTCGCGAACCTCGCCTGCCTCGCCATGCTCTACCGGTTCCGGAACCGCGACGTGAACCTGTCGAGCACCTTCGAGTGCTCCCGCAACGACGTCATCGCCAACACCGGCGTGCTCATCGCGGCGGGCGGGGTGGCCTGGTTCAACGCCGGCTGGCCCGACATCCTCGTCGGCGGCGTCATCGCCCTTCTGTTCTTCCGCTCGGCGATCAAGGTGCTCGGCGAAGCTTGGCCCCAGTTCCGCGCTGCGCGGCCACAGGCCGTTGCGCTCGACTAGAGCGGATCGCGCGCCGCAGCCGAGGCGGCGCGACGGAAACGACGACCCCGCTGTCTGAAAGCGCCAGCCGGAGGTCAGGACCCCGGCGAGGTCTCGGGGTCGTCGCCGGCCTCCCGGCCGAAGCTTGTCTGCAAGGCCCGAAGCCGACTGGCGATCTCCTCGTCGGAAACCTCCACCTTCAGATGGTCCTGGATATACTGGAGCCGGGCGTCGCATTCGCGGAGGATTTCGCCCCAGCACCGCACCCACACCGTATAGTTGGGCTGTCGCACGGCGATGCCGATCTCGCGTCCTTCCTGGGTGATCGCCTGTCCGACGATGTCGTCGTATTCCCCCACGACCAGGAAGAAGTTCCACCGCGTGTCGGTGTGCCGGAAGTCGGGCGCGCCGGCCAAGGCCAGGGCGTAGTCGGAAATCTGGTTGAGCATCTTGCGATCGGCCTTGGCCGACGGCCGCTTGAGCTCCACGATCAGATACTCCCGCTTCTCTTGATGGGGTCCGGGAATGCTGCGGCCGAGCAACTGGTCGACCCGGCCGGTTCGGCCGTCAGGCTTGGTGACCCGCCCGCCGGCGCGCTTCCCGCCCAGGTCCTCCGAGACCCGTTGCATCACCTTGGTCAGGCCCGCTTCGGGCACCGCGAGGTGAAACTGCTCGCCGAAGATCCAGGTGTTGTCCCGCACCAGCAGGTCCAGGCCGCCGCGTTCGCGAATGACCTTCTTGCCGTCGGTGTCGAACACAGCCTGGCGCAGCGTCTGGAGGAAGGCGATCCGGTCCGCGATCAGGCTGGACGCCGCGATGATGTTGGACAGTTCGGTCTTCTTGAGCAGGGCCGAGAACTGGTTCTGCCGCTCCTTGGGGAGTCCCACCACGGCGTGAAGGATCTGGGTGAGCGAGTCCGGATTGTGCCGCAGAGCCTCGCGCAGCAGGGTCAGGGTCATCCGCTTCAGGCCGGTGTCGGCCTTGCGGAACTCCTTGGAGTAGTTGGACACGGCGTAGGTCGCCATGTCGAACACGTCCCGCTCCCGCTGCTGAAGCGTATCGGTCGGGTCCCCCTCGTAGGGATAGGCCCCTGCGGCCTTGAGCTCCTCGATCAGGCGTCCGGCCCGCTCGTGGCCGCGTCGACGGAAGTGCGCCTGCGACTGATCGCGGACCGCCTCGACGACCTTGGCGAAATCGCCGTCGGTCAGCTCCAGTTCGAGCAGGTTGTCGGCGGCGAGTTCGACGAAGAAGCTGGAGGTCGCGTAGATCGAGAAGGCGAAGTCGGGCGCATTGATCCGCGCCGGCTGCGAGCCGAGCACAATGCCGTTGTCGCCGCAGAAGTGGATCTTGCGGCTGTCGATCGGCGTCGACCATTCGACGATGTCGAGCTTCAAGTCGCGGATCGTCCGGTCCTTGCCGACGATGGGCGGCAGGACGAGAGAGACGGCGTCGGCGATCGCCGTCGACGGATCGATCCGGGCGCCGTCGTACCAGAGCTCCAGCTGCGGGTAGAGCTTCAGATACTGGGCGAAGGTGGCGGTGAACTGCCGGCGCTGCTCGTCGGTGACGAGAGCGTCGAGGTTCTGTTTCAGGGGATGCAGCGACACCGAAACGCCCGGAGCGCCGACCGCCGGCTCCGGGTCGCCAATCTCGGCGGTCTCGATGGCTTCGGCGCGGATGTCGATCGACAGCTGTTTGAGACCGTCCTCGCTCGCGTATCGCGAGGTCCAGCGGGCGCGGTCGGCCAGGGAGAAGAACCGCAGCCGACCCCGTCCCTCCTTGCCGTGATAGGCGCGGCCGCTCGGCGCGGCGGAGCGTTTCCAGGATTCGCCGAGTTGTCCGAAGTCCCGGTCCGCGCGGTCCGCGCTGATCCCCTCGCCGTCGTCGTTGACGATGATCTCGTCGACGCCGCCCAGCGCCGTGCGCCGGAATTCGACATGGACGCGCGTGGCGCCCGCGTCGAAGCCGTTCCACACCAGTTCGGCGATCGCGCGCAGCGGCTCCGTCGTACGGACGACGGTCTCGATGTGGTCCTGCTTGGCCTGAAGCTGAACGCGATGGGTCGCCATCAGGCGGCCAGCGGCCGCGACGCCAACCAGCCCTTGTCCTGCAGGACGTCATAGGCCAGCCGCAGCTGCTCGGGCGAGAACTGGCGCTTGCGCTCGCCCCAGGCGTAGGTCTCGGACACCGCCGCGTCCGCGCTTCCGGCGTCCAGACGGGTCGCGACCCAGTGCACCGTCGCCAGAAGCTCCAGGCCGAACGGCGACTCGAAGCCCTCGACCAGGTCGGTCACGCGCTCGAAGCGCGCCTGCGTCTCGGGGGCGTCCTTGAGCTTGGCCTGGGCGTCGACGACCGCGCCGGGCACCAGCTCGAGCCGCTTGGTCGGCGCGTCGCCGCCATCGGCGTAGCCGGACAGATAGTGGCCTTCGACCTCGCGCAGCACGTGCCGGAGGTTCTCGGCGTAGGGCCCGTAAAAGGCCTTGGCGTAGCGCAGCTTCAGCGGTTCGCCGGCCTCCTGCATGAAATACATCAGCTTGTGGACCTCTAGCAGACTGACGAACGGGTCCAGAAGGCCGTTGAGATATCGGTCGACCAGCCCGACCAGCGCCGCGCGCCCCGGCGACATCGCGGGCGCCGCGCGCGACCTCGACATCGCGTCGGCCGCGGGCGCGCCGCCCGGCTCATAGACGATGACCTCGACATCCGGGACTGCCTGCAGGGCTTGCTCGATGCGCGGCCGCACCTGACGCCAATCGAGACCGCCCAGGCCGCTGCCGAGCGGCGGAATGGCGATCGACCGGATCTTCCGCTCACGGATCACGCGAACCAGATCGATCAGGCCGGCGTCGATGTCCTCCATCCGGCTCTTGCCGCGCCAGTGGCGTTTGGTCGGAAAATTGATGATGAAGCGCGGCGTATCCAGGCGATGACGCTCATAGACGAACATCCGGCCCGGCTGGACCTCCTGCGCTTCGCACGCCCGCGCATAGGCCTCGTAATTGTCCTGGAACGCGTTCTTGAATTGCAGCGCGACGCCCCGGCCCATGACGCCGACGCAGTTGACGGTGTTGACGAGCGCCTCGGCGCCCGACTTCAGGATGTCGCCGCTGGTGAATGTGATCATCGCTCCCCCCTAGTAATACCACGTCGGCTGCAGGTCGACGCGCGCCGCGTGGGCGGCGCCGCGCAATCGGGCCTCCACCGCCAGCTTGACGGGCTGGTTCAATACCCCGATGCGTTCCACCAGATCCCACGGGACGCTGTCGTGCAGGAGAAACTCGGCCTGCTTGCCTTCCCGAACCTCGGGGGCGGACCAGGCGTTGGACATCACCGCGTCCCAACGGATTTCGTCGAGCGCCTCGAGGCTGTCGCGAAATTCCGCATAGTAGGCCCCTGCATTCGACAAGGTGAACGCCCAGCGCCGCCCATGAGCCTGCGCCCAGTCCACCACCGTGCGCAGGTCGGCCTCCAAGTGGACGATCGGTTCCTGGCCGCCGCGGTAGTTGACCTCGGGGTGATTGCCCCGGTGTAGCAGATAGAGCATTACCGATCTAGAACAAAAATAGAACGGGACATACTGGCCGACCGTATCGCCAGGATGGCAGCGCACCGGAAGGTCCAGGCGCCGCGCCTTGATCGAGGCCATGCCGATGGCGGTGACCGGGCCGCCGGCGGCGATCATCCGGGCGTCGCTGAACAGCCCGCCCTGGCCGATGATCGTCGGCAGGTTGTCCATGTGGGTGATGTGATAGATTTTCGGGCGTGCCGGCGCAGGCATGGCGTGCGTGGTTCCCCCCGAGAAATGCGGCAAGTCCTTTGTCTGCCTGATTCGGACGATTGTCGTGCAGAAGCCGCCAGGGAGCAATGCGCGACCCCTTGCAAAACGCCGGCAAGCCTGCCGACCTGTCTGATCGGTCGCCCCATCGACCGGACGGGCAGGCGCTGCCGGTCAAGCGCGTCTCAGAATCCGAAGTCGATCTGGGCCCCGGGGTCAGCCGGCCGACGCCGTGGCTTCCTGGGCGCAAGCGCAGGGGCCGCGACCGGGAGGCTCGGCGTGGGCTCCGGTCCGGAACTCGGACGCGGCATGGAGCGCGGCATGCCCGGCAACCTCGGCGCGCGGGCGCCCTTGCGCGGCGGGGGGGGCGGGACCTCGCCTGACCGGCTCCGCTTCCATTGGGTCAGTTCGCTCTCCCACCAACCGACGCGGCCCGGCGACACGCGGACGCGGCGCGGGAACGCGCCATCGCGCTCCATGCGCCAGGCGGTCGACCGGCTGATGCTGGCGATCCGTTCCACCTGATCCCAGGACAAAAGACGGTCGTCCCTGCCGCCGACGTCCGGCGCGCCCTCATCCACGGTCATCACAGATCCCCACAAGCCTCTGGTCCGCCTCGTCTTCCAAGAGGTCCCGCAGCAACCGGGCGTCGTTCGCCGCGTCGATCGGGTCCCGCCGTCGCCAGGCCATCAGGACGGCTTTCAGGGCGAAACTCGCCGCAGGGTCGGCGAGAACCTGCGCCGCTGTGACATCGGCCCTAGCCACGACGCCGCCCCCGAGCGGCCGTCGGCGCCCCGGTTCGAACGTCGGTGATCTGGCTGCACGCCCAGTCGCGCAGCAGCCCGCGGGGATAAAACGGCTTGGAACGGATGTGGCGGCATGGCGGTCCGTTCGACCCCGTCGACCAGAGCCGCGCGAGGCTCGCCGGCTTCAGCTGGATGCCGAGCTGCGACAGGAAGGCGGAGGCTTCAGCGCGCGTCAAAAGGTCGTCCGCGTCACCGGCGGCGCCCGCCTCCTGCCCGACCCCGAGCCCGATCATGGGTGTACACGCGGGCGGCAATGGCGGCTGTTGCGCGGGGCCTGCCCCGCCGTCAGCGCCAGGTAACAATCGATGACCGCGATCACATACGCCTGGGTCTCGGCGATGTCCGGAACCCGGCCGAGCCGCGCGACGCGGCCGGGCCCGGCGTTGTAGGCGCCGAGCGCGAGGCGCAGATCGCCGAAGCGCAACAGTTGTCGGGCGAGGTAGTCCGCGCCCCCGCGAAGGTTCTGGACCGGGTCGAAGCGATCGTCCACCCCGAGCTCGCGCGCCGTATCGGGCATAAGCTGGGTCAGTCCGCCCGCGCCCGCCGGGGACAGGGCCGCAGGTTGGTAGGCGGACTCGGTCAGGACCAGGGCGTGCAGCAGCTTCTCGTCCAGTCCGTGCGCCGCCGCCGCTCGGGCGATCTCGGCCTGGAAGGGCTGGCTGAGCGCGGCCAGGCGGGGCACATCCCCTTCCCCGGCGTCGGCCGGCGCCGATCCGGCCTCCGCCGTCGCTCGGCCGAACAGATCGCCGCCCGCCGCGCGCCAATCGACGGTTTGGGCGGAAGCCGGCGCACCCAGGGCGAGGAGCGCCGCCGCCCAAAGGATCGATCTCACCATCTCAGCACCTCCTGATATACGCCGAGCACCTCGGAGCGGGTCACGGGCCCGAAATACCGGCTGTCGAAACTCCCGGCCGTGTCGCCGAGCAAAAAGAGTTCGTCCGGCGCGAGCCGTCGGCATCCGGACCAGCGCGGCAGGATTGCGCCGCGCCGACCACGGGAGCGGACCGTCCAGACGCCGTCTGGCGTCAGCAGTTGCGCCCCTTCCACGCAGACGCGGTCGCCGCCCGCCGCGGCGACCCGTTTGATCAGCGCCGCGTCCCCCGGCATGCCCAGATCCCCGAGATAGGCACGCGCGGCGGCCGGTTGGGGGATGGCCACGACGACGCCGCGCTCGATCTCGGCGCCGAACCGCCGGGCGTACAGCCCCTCGGGCAGGCTCGGGCTTTCGTTGACGAGGGCCAGCGCCGGGACGTGTTGAGCGACCAGCGCCAGGCAGCCGAGGGCGAAGACGGCGACGCCTGTTACGCACCAGCGGTTTCCATTATCGAGCGGGCTCATGGCTGGTACGGCTCAAGGATGAGGTCACGGGTGATCATCACCCGCACGGGCGCGCCCGCCCGCAGCCGGATGGACGGGCGGACCTCCAGTTCCCGGTCGATCAGCCGGCCGCCGACGCGGGCGCCCTCGATGGCGGCCGCATCGCCGGCGTCGCCGAGAAGGCCGCCGCCGCCCTCGTCGTCGCGGGCGATCTGCCCGAGCGTGGTGATGGCCCCGGCGAACAGCGTCCCGACCAGCAGGGGAAACAGACGACGATCGACCGAACCCCGAACGCCGACGGCGCCCTGGGGGTCGACGCCGGGCTCGCCGGTCAGGACCAGGCTCTTGCCGTTGGGCAGGATGAGCCGGTCCCACGTCAGGAAGGCGCGCCGGTCTCCGTAGGCGCTCTCGCCCTCATGCCGCCCGATCAGCCGCGTCCCCTGCGGGAGCACCAGGTGGCGGCCGCTGACCGTGTCGTAGACGTTCTGGGTGACCGTGGCGATCACCGGGCCCGCGCGGGCGGTGTCGACCGCCGTCAGCAAGGCGGCGGGGATGATCGCGCCAGCCTTCAGTTCATACGGCGACAGGGGTGCGGTCAGGACGTGGCCGTTGTAGGTGGCGCCGTAGTCCGCGCTGGCCGGAGGGACGCCGGTCGGAGCCCGGCGCTCGGCGCCCGCCGGGACCGCGGAGGCCGCCGCACCGTCGCGAACCTCGGCGAAGAACAGGCCGGACCGGCGCGCCAGATCTCCGGGCGCGGGTCCCCGCGGTTCAGACACGGGGCGATAGACGGGCGGGGCCGCCCGAGGCGGCGGTTCGGAAAGCTCGGCCGGCGCGTCGTCGATCTCGCTCGGCTCCGCCGATGAACGCGGCTCCGGCAGGCGGTCGTAGGTGGCCGGTTGCTCGGTGACGACCTCGGCCGGACGGACCACGCCGCGGGCCTCGTCCTCGCGTGCGGCCTCGGCGCGGGCGCGAGCGCCCTGCCGCAATTCCGGCTGTACGACGAACGCCCATGCCAGAGACCCGGAGATCAGGACCACGCCGCCGATGACGATGATCTGGACGACGGATTTGCGCAGACGCACCGCGCTCGGACGAGGCGCCCGGCTGGCGAGCTCCGGGGCCGGAGACTTGGGCGCGCGGGGCCCGGCGCCGTCGCCCGGCGTCAGACCGGGGGCGGGTTGCGGGGGCGTCTCGATCATGGGCGGACTCCTTGAAGACGACGAATGCGGACCACCTGCGGCCTGCGATCGCCCAGTCGCAGTTCGGCGCGATCGAGCACGCGATCGACGATGAACAGGCCGCCGGCCTGCCGGTAGTTGACGAGCTGCGCCTCGCCGTCGGGCGCGATGGCGAACAGTGCGGGCGCCTCGTCGACCTGGAGGTCGGCGGGGAAGGCGATGAAGGTGCGCCGGCCGTCGTGGAACACGGCCGAGGGGGTCCATCTCGGACGCCGTCCCTGGGGTTCGAGACGGTATCGGGCGTCGAGCGGCCCTTCCGGCATTACGACCGGGTCAGGCACCCGCACGGCCGGTTGCAAGGCGACAGCGGCTGGCCCTGCGTCGACGCCCCCGGTCGGCGCGCTGTCCCAGGCGACGGCGGCGTTGAAGGCGTCGGCGGCTCCGCTGCGCAGATCGACCAGGTAGACGCGCTGGTTGGTGGTCAGGACCAGGTTGGTCTCCAGGCCGCGTTCGAGCGGCTTGATCAGGACATGGACGCGACGGTCCGGCCCCTCCCCCGACGCGACCTCGCCGATCTGCCAGCGGACGGTGTCTCCCGCCGCCTTGGCGATCAGGCTTTCCCCCGCGCCGAGCGTCAGGGTCGTCACCCGGAGCGGCGCGGTCCACACCTCGAACACCCGGCCGGGCTCCCAGGCGAAGATCTGGACGCCGCCCTGGAAGCGGTCGGACCGGGACGGCGCGCTCGCCGCGCTGTTGGCTTCGGCGATCGCCCTGCGGCCGGTCAGCGCCGGGAGCGCCGGCGCGGCATCCGCGGCCGGTCGCGGCGCCGTTTCCATGAGATAGGGCCGCGCCGCGTTCGCCTCCGGCGCCAACGCCGCCGGCTCCGGCTCCGGCTCGTCCGCCGTGGTCGGCGCCGGCCCGTCCAGAGCGATCGGAGCCTGCGGCAGGGCGGACGCCTGGCTCAGGCTTGCGGTGGACGCCGCATTGGGCGCGACCGCGTCTCGCAGGATCGCGCAGCCGGACAGCAGGGCGCTCGAAAGCGCCAGGATCAGGACGCGTCGGGGGTCCATGACACATCCTCGATCTTCAATCCCAGGGGATTGCGCAGGAGTTCGGCCTCCGTGCGCGGCGGTTGCAGGGTGGTGGTGATCAGCGCGCGCCAGCGCTCCGAGCCGGCGGCCTGGCCGTTGACGAAACGGGTTTCGCGCCATTGCAGATCGAAGGTGCGGCCGGAGCGGCGGACCACATTGAGGATCTCGACGTTGACGGCCTCGCGCCCCGCCTCGGCGAAGGGGTCATGGGTCTGCGCCCAGGCGTTCAGGAAGCCCGCCGCCTTCGGCGTCAGAAGATCGTAGGCCCGCAGCCAGTTCTGCCGGATGACGATCGGATCGATCGACTTGGAGCGGACGTCCCGGACCCAGCCGGCGAGGGCGTGGGCGATCTGCGCCTCGTTGGGCTCGTAGCGGCCGCCGATGGCGGTGATCCGCTGGGTCTCGCCGTAGTCCGACACCTCCACCACGAAGGGTTTCACCACGGCCCGCTCGGCCTGGACCCACCATCCCGCGCCGAGGAAGCCGGCCAGGACCAGGTTGGCAACGGCGATCCGACGCCAGTTCCGCGCATGGGCCAGCGACAGGCCCATGCGGTCGTCCCACATCTGACCGGCGCGAAGCCATGGGGTCGCTTCCGGCGCGGCGGCCAGGGTCCGCTTCGGGCGGAAGAACGGATGCATCTCAGGTCTCCTCTGTGCGGAGGTTGGGGGACAGGACGCCGCTGGTCTCGCCCGCGGGCATCAGGGTTCGTCCGGCGTTGGCGACGAAGAAGGCCTGGAGGGCGGCCGCCCTGCCCGGCGGGCGGGGACGCCCGGGCGTCGATCCCGACGCGGCGACGGCGCGGTGAAAGCCCGAGCGGGCGGCCCGGGCCTCCGCATCGCGGACGGAGGCGGGCCGGCTGGCCCCGGCGCCCACGGCTCCATCGCCCGGCTCCGCCTTGTCGGAGCCGGTCTCGGTCTCGGCGGCGCCAGGATGATGGGACCACGCCCGGGCCGGCTCCGCGACCCCCGGACCGGACGATGACGCCGAACCCGCCGGACGGACCGCGCCGGCGCTGGGGCGCATCGACCCGTTGTCGTTCGAGGCCGGCGGCGTCGACGGGCCGCCGCCGCCCGGATTCGGCCCGAACGGTGGCGACGACGGCGGCGCCCGTCCGCCGGTCGCCCCGGCGGCGGCGCGCGCCGGCCCCGCAAGCCGCGCCGCGCCTCCGCCGATCAGGGCGCCGGCGCCCGCGATCCCGGCCGCGCCCAGGGCTCCGGCGCCGCCCACGGCGAGCGCGCCGGTCAGAGCGCCGCCCGCCCCTAGGGCCGGCCCGCCGGTGACGAGCGCGGACGCGAGGTTCGGGATGAACATCGCCAGCATCGCCAGGAGCATTGAGGCGACGAGGATGGTGAGGGCCTCGTAGATGTCCGGGTTGGCCGAGGGCTGGAGTTGATCGAACACCGTCCGCGCCCCCGACACTACGATGGCGAGCGCCAGGACCTTGAGGCCGGAGGAGACGACGTAGCCGAGCGGCCTCTCGGCCAGGAAGGCGGACTTCGACCAGATGCCGAACGGCAGGAGGATGAAGCCGCCCAGGGTGACGATCTTGAATTCCAGCAGGGAGACGATGATCTGCAGCGCGAGAAGGGCGAAGGCCAGCAGGATGCCGATCATGGCCAGGCCCAGGATGAGGGCGTCCGCCATGTTGCCGACCACGTCCAGGGGATTGTCCACCGGCGCCGGGGTCTCGCCCAGGGCCTTGACGATCTCCCACCCCTGCTGGAGCACGGCACCCGGGTTGAGGAACTCGGCCCGCGAAAGCGAGCCGCCTCCGGCGACGAGCCCCAGCTCCAGGAAGCCGGCGTAGATAGTCTCCGACAAGGCCTGCCAGTCGTTGATCAGCCAGGCGAAGACGCCGATGAGCAGCACCTTGCCGAAGCCGGCGGCCAGCACCTCCCGGTTGGAGGAGAGCGCCCACTGGATTCCGGTGAGGGCCACGACCAGCACGATCAACAGGCCGAACACGCCGTTGACGGCGCCGGACAGGGCGTCGAAGCCCGCCGAGACGGTGTTCGAGAACACCACCATCAGGTCGTTGGGCGTGTCCATGCTGACCGGGGCCATGACGATCAGTCCCGGGCGCGGGCGAACGGATCGAAGGACGGCGCGACGGGGACTTCGCCCGAGCCGGCCCAGCGCTGGCGGCGGGCCGCGTCGCCGGAGGCGCGGTCGGCCGCCTCCCGCGCCGTGGCCTCCGCCATCAGCCGCGACTGGGCCAGCACCAGGGTCCGCAGGGCCGCCAGGTCCTCGGCCAGAACCGCGAGCAGCTGATTGGTCGACTGCACGGCCGCGGTCTGTCCCGCAGCCGACTGGCTGGCGCCGAGCGCACCGGCCACCCGGGCGTCGCGGGTCCCGCCCAGCCGTTCCAGTTCCGCCGCCGTCCGCGCCAGATCCTCGGCGGTGCGCCGGGCGTTCGCGGTGCGCGCCCCGCTCTGCTCCAGCAGGCGCAGGGCGTCCGCGCCGGCCAGATCGTCGGGATAGTAGGTCTCGAACTGGCGCTCCAGACCGCTGACCGAGGTCGCCAGCCCGCGCGCCGTGCGCGCCAGCTCGGCCATATCCCGCAGCGACTGGCTGCTGCCCGCCAGATGGCTGTAGGGCGAGGCGGCGAGGCTGCGGGCCTCGTTGGCGAGGCTCTCCAGCTGGCGGGCGGCCTGCAGCGCGTTCTCCAGGTGATTGCGGGGGTCGAACACCACCTGCTGGGCGCCGGCCGAAACCGGCGCCGCCAGGGCGAGGAGACCAGCGACGGCCAGGCCGGTCGCCCTATTCCGCCGCGAGCGGCGGGTCGAAGGCGTCGAAAACGGAATCCACATTCTGCACTCCCTTGGCTTTGAGGAATTCGCGGGCGAAGGCGGCCTCGCCGGATCGGGCCAGGACGTCGTCGATGAGGGTCTGGTCCTCGGGCGTCCCGGCGCCGCACAGAGCCAGGGCCACGCCCGTCAGGCGCAGGTCGAACAGCCGACGGCCCCGAGGCTGCCGCCAGTAGTAGGACCGCTTGGGCGGGGCGAAGGCGATCAGCTCCAGCTGGCGCCGGTTCAATCCGAAGCCCCGGTAGAGCGCGGCCGAAGACGGCTCCATCGCGCGCGGGTTCGGCAGGAACACCTGGGTCGGGCAGCTCTCGATCAGGCTGGCGGCGATGGCGGAGGCGGCCACGTCGTCGAGGCTCTGGGTGGCGAACATCACCGCCACCCGCTTCTTGCGCAGGGTCTTCAGCCACTCCCGGATCTTCGCCGCGAAGGCCGTCTCGCCCAGGAACAGCCAGGCTTCGTCCAGGATCAGCAGGGTCGGCCGGCCGTCGAACCCCTGCTCCAGCTCGCGGAACAGGGCCGAGAGCACCGGGGCCACCGCTGACGGCGTGGCCATCAGCGTCTCGAGCTCGAAGGTGTCGAACCGGCTGGTTCCCAGCGCCGCCCCCTCCCCGTCCAGCAAGGCGCCGTGCGGTCCCTTCAGGGTGAGGGGTTCGAGGGCGGCGGCGACGGCGCGATCCTGCACCAGGGCGCAGAACACCGTCAGGGTCCGTTGAGACACCGGCGCCTCGGCCAGGGCCGCGAGGGCCGCCCAGATTTCCTCGCGCACCCGCGGGGTGGGCTCCAGCCCGGCCAGCCGCACCGTCTCGGCGAGCCATTCCGAGGCCCAGGCGCGCGCATCATCGCGATCGATCCCCGCCAGCGGCTGCAGCGAGAGCCCCGCGCCCGGCTCCATCGCGCGCCAGCGCCCGCCGGCCGCTAGCGTGGCCGCCCGCGCGGAGCGGCCCTTGTCGAAAAAGACCACGCGCGCGTCCGGATACCGGAACCATTGCAGGGCGAGGAAGGCCAACAGCGCGGACTTTCCCGAGCCGGTCGGTCCCACGACCATCGCATGACCGACGTCGCCGACATGAAGCGCGAGGCGGAACGGCGTCGATCCGGTTGTGCGCGCCGTGGCCAAGGGTGGGCCGTCGAGGCAGGCGTCTTCCGACGGCCCCGCCCACACCGCCGAGATCGGCAGCAGGTCGGCCAGGTTGAGGGTGGACACCAGCGGCCGGCGGATGTCCGCATAGGGTTCGCCCGGCATCGATCCGAGCCAGGCCTCCACGGCGTTGAGGTCTTCGATGCGCGCCATCAGACCCTGCGCGTTGAGCGCGGCCTCGATCGCGCGGGCCTTGGCCGTCGCGCCCTCCTCGGTCGCATCGAGGACGGAGACCGTCAGCGTCAGATAGCCAAAGGCGCAGCTTTCCGCGCCCAGCGCGGCGAGCGCGCCGTCGCACTCTTCGGTCTTGGACGCGGCGTCGGTGTCGAGGAGCGGCACCTCCTCCTTGGTGATGGCCTCGCGCAGCAGCACGCCGACGCCCTTGCGCTTGGCGAACCAGCGCTTGCGCAGTTTGACGATCTCGCGCTCGGCCTCGGGCTTGTCGAGCCCGATCCAGCGCGCGGTCCAGCGGTAGTCGAACGGGAGGGCGCCCAGGGCGTCGAGCAGACCCGGCCGGGTCACGGACGGCAGCCCGCGCACCGAGACCACCTTGAGCCACCGATCGCCGAGCCTGGGCGCAATTCCCCCGGTCAGGTCCGCGTCCGCCAGCCAGCCGTCCAGGAACATCGGCGTCTCCGGCGGGCGGACCTCGAAGGACCGGGGGGACACGCAGTCATGGAGCCAGGAGAGAAGACCGGCGTCGTCGAGCTGGCGGATCTCCGTTAGGCCGTCCGACAGCAGGTCGAACACCGCGTGTGCCTCCCGGGTGAAGGCGTCGAGCGCCACCCGCCAGTCGGCGCCGCTCCTGGCCAGACCGTCGAACAGCCAGCGCTCAAGGCGTCGGGTCTCATCGGCGGGCGGCAGCCAGGTCAGCGCCAGCCGGTGGTCGGTCTCGAAGGCCGGATCGGCGGTTTCGAACCGGCTGCGGCGTTCCTCGTCGAGCAGCCAGGCGACGCCGAGGTCGAAGTCGCTTTGCGGATAGGGCGCTGCGGCCCGGCGGTGCGCCTCGACGTGAAGGCACCAGCCGGTCCCCAGCCGGCGCAGGGCGTTGTTCAGGCGCGCGCGGACCGCCATCAACTCCTCCTCGGTGGAGGATTCCAGGTCCGGCCCGCGGAAGCGGAAGCCCGCCAGGAAGGAGCCGTCCTTGTTCAGGACGACGCCGGGGGCGACGAGGGCCGCCCAGGGCAGGTGGTCCGCGAGGGCTGCGGGCCGGCGCCGGTATTCGTCGAGAAACCGCATCGCCCCTCACCCGTCCAGATGGCCCGGCAGGGCCAGATGGCGCCGCAGAACGTCGAAGAAGCGCCGATCCGACCGCGCGGCCCAGAGGCCGATGGCGTGGGCGACCGCCCACCACAGAAGACCGAGCCACCAGATGCGCAGCGCCAGACCCAGCACGACGGCGATGGTGCCCATGGCGATGGCGTAGTCCCGCGGCATGCCGGCCATCAGGACCGGCTCCGCCAGCGCCTGGGCCACGGGCAGGTCCCAACCCTCGGGCCGGTCTTCGGACCGCGACGCCATCAGGCGAACTCCACCCCTCCGGCGAAGCCGAAGAAGTCCAGGAAGAAGGTGGAGGCGGCGAACGCGATCGAGAGGCCGAACATGATCCCCAGCCCCCGGCGCATCGAGGAGCCGTTCTCGCTCATGGCGATACCGGCGCCGAAGATCACCACGGCGACGACGGCCGCCGCCTGGACCACGGGTCCGGTGATCGACTGGACCACCTGCTGGAGCGGGCCTTCCCAAGGCATGCCCGACCCGCCGGCCAGCGCCGGTCCGGCGACCGCCAGGCCAAGCATCATCGTCGCGCCGAACAGGCGGCGCCCAAGTCTCCGTCGCATGATTTGCTTTCCTTGTGTTCAGCGCGTTTCACCGCGCTTCGACTCATTGCAAGCAAAACTATCCCGCTACTGTCAACAGTAAAATACGCAAATAATTCACGACTTGAAGACGACTACACTGTAACTCAGATCGACTTGAATAGTAACTTGGATCGACTTACAGTGTTGATGCCGCGACGACTTGGTTTGACTTGAGACAAGTCGTCACACAATGCCTTGAATTATCCTCGCTTTTCTGGAGTCGGCATTTGCGACGCCATTCGCGGCGTCGTCAGGCCAGGCCTTCGACCGCGTAGCCCGCGTCCGACGCGCCGTTCACCGCGATCACGGATTCAAGCCGCCGCCCCGCCGTCGAGCGACGGATATGAGCGATAACGTCCACCGCCTGGCCGATGGTGCGACGCGGCGGCGCCGCGGCGATCTCGAGGGCCAGATCCTCGATCCGGCGCAGCGCCTCCTCGGCGGAGTTGGCGTGAAGGGTCGAGAGGCCGCCCGGATGACCCGTGTTCCAGCTCTTCAGCGTTTCGAGGGCGGCCGCGCCGTCGCGCATCTCCCCCACGACGATCCGGTCCGGACGCATCCGCAAGGCGTCGCGGACCAGATCGGCGACGCCGATGGCTACGGGGGCCCGGCGCGTCAGGACCGACACCGTGTCCCAGGCCGAGCATTGCAGCTCGGCGGTGTCTTCGATGAGAAACACCCGGTCGTCGGCGAAGGCCGGCTCGGCCAGGATGGCGTTGGCCAAGGTGGTCTTCCCCGACCCCGTGCCGCCGGAGATGAGGATGTTGCGCCGCTCGCGGGCGGCCTGGGCGAGGACATCGGCCTGCCGGGCCGTCATGACGCCGTCACGCACATAATCCCCGAGGGTCCAGATCACCGACGGGCGCTTGCGGATGGAGAAGGCCGGCGCCGGCGACACCGGCGGAAGCAAGCCCTGGAACCGTTCGCCGGTGGCGGGCAGCACCCCCGACAGGCGCGGATCGTCCCGGGTGACCACTTCACCGACATAGTCGGCGATCAGACGAATGGCGCGTTCGCGCCCTTCCACCGACAGACGCGCCCCGGTGTCGGCGCGGCCTCGGCCGGCGCGATCCAGGACGATCCGGCCGTCGGGGTTGGCGAGGATTTCCACCACCTCCGGGTCGATCAGCGCCGCTAGCACCACCTCGCCCAGGGCGTGACGCAGCGCCTCCAGCTTGCGTTCCGCGATCAGGGGATGAGCCGTCATGTCAGTTCGCCGCCCCGAACGATCGCTCCTCAGCCTCCCGGCCGTGTGGGTCGTGCTCGGCCCGGCCCGAGACGATCCGCGCCGCGGTGTCGTCGAGCATCCGCTCGATGCGGCGGTCGACGGCGGCCTGCACCGTGGGATCCTGGTCGCCGACGCCATCCGGGAGCCGGACGAACAGCGCCCGAGCGACCTCCACCACCAACTCCTGAATGATCTGCATGTCCTGTCGAGTGGACCGCATATGGCCCTTGAGGGATTGCTCGAGCGCCAGGAGCCTGTCGTCGGGGTCGGCCCGCGGGTTCCCCTGAAGGCCCCGCGCGATGGCGTGTCCGGCGGCCTGACTGATCGAGACCCGGCCGGACCGCGCTTCGCGGCTGATACCGGCGATGATTTTGGGATCGCTGAGATAGACCTGAACGCGGCAGGTCTGCACCGGCGCGCGCCTAACCATCGCCCTGCCCTTTCAGATGATCGAGGACGGCGTCCTGCGCCGCCATCTCCTGGGCTACGCGGCCATAGATGTCCGCGGCGCGCGCGGCGACCTTCTTGTCGTCCATCGCCGCCACGATCTCCTTGAACAGGGGAAGGGCGGCTTCGGCGTCCACGCCGAGGCTGCGGCGGCCGGCCCACGGATGGGGCGCGGGCGTCGGCGCGTCAACGCCCGCGGCCTGGTCGGGCGGCGGCAGAGCGGCTCTCTCCCGGAAGGGGCGGCGGCGATCATATTGGAGCTTGCGGGTGCGCAGAGGGCGTTGGCCCGCCGCGAAGATCAGCTGAACGTCTTCGGGCAGAGCGCGCACCTCGCCGGGTTCGAGCAACGGACGGTCGATCTGGGACCGGGACACGGTGCTGCGTCCCGCCGCCAGGCCGGCGGGCGCGCTGCGGCTTTCACGCATCTCGCCGATCGTGCCGGTGAGTTTGGAGACCTTGTCCTGGGTCAGCGGATCCAGCGCCGAAAAGGCTGTGTAGATGGCGCAGTTATCGAGGATCGTGTTGTTGGCGTCGTACGTCTCGATGATGTCGTTCAGCGACTGGGCGACGAACATCACCTTCACCCCATAGCCGCTCAGTAGCCGCAGGGATTTCTCGAAGAAGCTGACGCGCCCCAGCAGGGGAAACTCGTCCATCAGCATCAAGAGCCGGCGCTGCTTCGGCCGTCCCGCCGCATCCCGGGCCTCGTCCACGGTGAGGGCCTGGGCAGCGGCGTAGAACAGGAGCCGCACCAGCGGCCGAAGCGCCGCCGCGTCCGCCGGCGCGACTTGAATGTAGAGCGAGACCGGTGCCTCAGCGCACATCAGGTCGCCCAGGTTGAAGTCCGAGGCCGAGAGCGCGCGCTCGACGTCGTCGCCCGCGAGCCACTTCAGATAGGATCGGGCCGTGCCCTGGACCGATGTCCGGAATCGATCGTGCATGGCGGCATAGCCCCGCACCGCCGTTCGGATGAAGGGATGGGTTTCAGGCTCGCGGTTCGGACCCGACCGGTGCAGCGCCTTGACCATCACCTCGGCCGTGTCGTCGAGGTCGGCGAGCAGTTCGCGCACCTTCAGCAGCGTCTTGTCGGCATCCTCGGCCGTGTAGAGGACATGCAGGATTACCGCCTCCAGGATTTCGGAGGCCGCCTTGTCCCAGATGGCCTCGTCATCCCGGACCCCTCCGGGATCGGCGAGGATCGAAACCAGCCGCTGGACCTGGGCCAGTTCTCCCGGGCCGGGTTGGATTTCCGCGAGGGGATTCCAGCGCGCGGATGCAGGATCGCGCGGGTCGAAATAGAGCGCGTGGGAGAAGCCCGACCGCCAGCCGGCCGTCTCGCGCCAGAGCTCCCGCTTGGGATCGTGGACCAGCACGCTCTCGCTCCACAGCAGCAGCGTCGGCGTGACATGGCCCCTGCCTTTTCCCGACCGCGTGCCGCCCGTCACCAGGGTCGGCCGCATATCGACGGTGGCGAGGAGCCGCCCCTTCAGCTCTCCGAGGGCGCACCCCGCGCCGGCGAGCAGCCCGGCGGCGCGGGCCTCGGCCAAGCCGCCCCATCCGCGGATACGTCGGCGCGGTCCATCGCCCTGCGTGAGCATGCCGGCACCTAGCCCGCCCATCACCCCCAACAGGATCAAGAAGGCGCTGGACGAGAAGGCCTCCGGTTCGGCCCCGCCGAACTGCCTGCGCCAGCTGAGGATGCGCCACGGCGGATAGATGCGAACCTCTTCCGACACCGTCCAGCCGTCGCCCAGCACGGGATCGTGGCGATAGGTCCAGGCGAAGGTCTGCGTGGCCAGCTGCAGGCCGGCCGCCAACCCCGCCCCGAGCAGGATCAGCCGAAGGATCATGGCCCCTCGTCCTCCCCGCCCTCCCCGCCCGGATGACCCGCGACGTCCATCGACAGGAGCGCCGCGGAGCGGCCGCGACGATAATGATACGCCCGCAGGCCTTCGCGGAGTTCGCCATTGGCCCGCGTCGCCGCCAGCTCAAGAAGATCGTCCGCTTCGGCGTCGAGGTCTGCGAAAATCCGGCGCTCCGCGCTCCGGAACGGGGTCAGCTGGCCATCGACGCGGTGATAGGCGTCAAGCAGGGCGCCGTTCCCAGTCCGGCGCACCAGGCTCTCGAACAAGTCCTGCAGGTCGGTCACGGCGGCGCCGTCGCGCGCGGGCGATCGCCCGTAGCCGGGCAACCCCGCGGTCAGGTCGAGCGCAGCCGACAGATAGGCCAGGCGCAGATCGTAGCGATCCCGCACCGCGCCGGCGTCCAGACGGGCCGCCAGAAACCCGCCCGCCGGTCCCCGCTCGATCAAGCCCTCCCCGCAGAGCCAGGCCAGCGCTTCCCGAACCGGCGTGGTCGACAGGTCGAGACGACGCGCCTCCTCGACGATGACGATCGACTGACCCGGCGCATAGCCGCCGGCCCGCGCTCGCTCCCGAATGTTGTCGAGGGCCTTGAAGAAGGGGTCGCGACTTTTCGCCATGACAGTCTCCGGCTCCCGCGCGCCCGACGCACGCGGCATGTAACCGCTCGCCAACAAGTTGCGTGGTGTCCGGATGCAGACTCGCCGCATATCGGCGTTGGGGCCGCCGCTATGTGGCGGGAATCGATTTGAAACGGAGAGGTGATCGCCGATAAGTCGGCGAACCGAAAATCATCAGCTAACGGAGGGAGCAAGCTTTGACGTCCAGACGAATGCAGCCGCAGCGCGATAGCGATGTTCTCTCCCAGGCGCTGAAATTGGTGCGCCGTCACCGCCGCATGACGCGCGCGGTCGTGGCCCAAGGCATGCAGATGGCGCTGCGAACCTACGATCGTTTTGAGGCGGGCGGTCGCAGCCTGAACCTCGACTACATTCACCGTTTCGCGGCGGCCACGCGAAGCGACCCTCACGCCATCGTCATGGCGGTCGCGGTCGGTTCGCCTGAGTTGGCGCTGCGATGCGCAGACAATAAGCTGGTCACCGCCCTGACCATCGGGGGCCAGCGCTTCAACGCCTTGCTCGGCGACGACATCGCCGGGCTCGAGGCGCGGCCCATCATCCTCGCGGTCTGCGCCATGTACGACGCCTTGCTGGCCGAGAGCGACCGGCAGCAGGCCGCCACACGCTGGCTCGAGAACGGCGTCACCGACCTCGCGCAAGTCCGCCCCGCTCCCGGCCGATAGAAATATATTTCGAATATAGTTTTGAGACTTCGCCATCCGGGCGCTGACTGTGTTCGCCACACTCGTGGCGAACACTTGATGGAGAGACTGAGATGAAGAAGACCACTCTGCGCCTCGTCACCTTCGGCAATGCGAAGACGCTCACGCGTGACGGGCTCGGCACCATGTTCGAAGAGGCCGGCGTGAAGATCGGCCGCTACCCTTCCGAGGGCTGAGCGAAGGCGGGCGGCTGGTGACAGCCGCCCGCCGTTCGTTTCGGCGACGTCTATGACCCAACTCCTGTGGTGTGCGCCTGGCGTCTTCATGAGCCGTGTGGATGACGACGTGGTCATTCTTGATGTCGAGAGCGACGCCTACCAGTGTCTTATAGGGGGTGGAGCAGAAGTTCACTTCGCTCCTCAAGGCGCGCTTCGAATTACCGACCCCGATCTCGCCACTGAGCTTCAACTCGCTGGCCTGATCAAACCAGATAGACCGCCGCGACTTCCTTCCTCTCCAATTGCAGCAACGAGAGAACTGCCACTTCCAGCACGAATGTCGGCATCTGAAGTTCTTTCGACCGGCTTCAGTTGGGCTATCGCTGCCGTGAGATTTCAACGGAAGTCGTTAAGGCAACTGCTTGCGTTTGAGCAGGCCGATGGGCTTCAGCGGTATAGCGAAGAGAAGCTTTCCCGGCTGGTGGGTGCGACACGGATCTCGCGCACATGGGTTCCGGGCGAAGGCGAATGTCTCCAGCGTTCGTTTCAGCTCCGGCACGTGCTCGCCGCGCGAGGCGTCCGTGCAGATTGGGTATTCGGCGTACGGACCTGGCCCTTCAATGCGCATTGCTGGCTTCAGATCGGCGATCTCGTCGTCGGCGACAGGCTAGCCCGCGTGCGCCGCTACACACCAATCATGCGGTCTTGAGGATGGGCGATTATCTGCTGATCTGCCGCGCGCCCAACGACCCCCGAGCCTCAAGGCTCTTCACCGATCTGCGGGCCAGAGCATCGGCAGAGGGATATGTTGTCACTCCGATCAATGCCCACGCTTGGCTAGGTGTCCGCGGCCCCTGTCCGCCAAAGCGTGTGGACATTGGAGGTTGGGTGCTCATTGGGGATGTATTTGATCGCCGGTCACCCCGTCTCCCCTACGTTGACCCACAAGATCAGTGGGCTTTCGAGCGAAAGCTCGTCGCCCGCGTGTGGGGACGGTATGCAGGAGTTCTCTTTGGCCCCAAGGACCAACCGGCAGCCTTTATCAGAGACCCGTCCGGCGCCCTGGAATGCGTCGCTTGGACCCACTGCGGATTGACCGTGGCGTGCTCGGCGGCCGACGACTGGCTCGTCCGTTGTCTTCGTCCCCGCTGGCGCATCGACTATGCCCGCTGACGTGCCCCTGAGAATTT